>CAZVYR010000068.1:0-14234 GCA_964631555.1 uncultured Leptospirales bacterium | reverse complement strand
TAAATCCCATGATACTGTTAAGCGGTGTCCTTATTTCATGGCTCATGTTTGCAAGGAACTCACTTTTAAAACGATTTGCCTGTTCTGCTTTGTCTTTCGCCTGCTTAAGTTCCTGCTCTGCTTGTTTCCGGGTTGAGATATTAATACCATTTTTTATATAATGGGTGACGATTCCCCGGGAATTTTTAATTGGAAATATAGACGCATATTCCCAATAATATTCACCATCCTTTTTTTTATTGTATAGTTCCCCTGTCCATTTGCCTTTTGTTTCCAGTGTTTGTATAAAAAGCTGTCTCTGTTCAGTCGTGCTAGTCCCAAATGCTGACGCTTTTTGCCCGACTATTTCATCTAGTGTATATCCTGTGATTTCAGTAAATTTGGGATTGACGTATTTTATTACCCTGTTCTTGTCTGTAATCATAACTATGTCTAAACTATTCTCAATAATCTCGGCAAGATTAAATATTTTTGTATAATCGGAAGTACGCTTTCTGTCTTCAGAATATAGTTTTCTCAGTTTATCTTTTAATCTTGCTTTATTCCTATTTATTTTGATGTTATTTTTTCTCTTAATCATTCTCAAAGAAATTCCAGGGTAATTGGTTTTATTCCTTTTCATTAATATTATACTGTGAAAAGTGTTATTTATAAAATATGAATAATTTGAAGTTGTTTTCGGATAATTTACCTAAAAGTATCATCTTTACGGTTTGTTTCTCAAGGCGATTATTGAATAACATTCCTGATTGCTATTATTAATATTTGATTAAAAATTCCATGTTTTCTAAGCTATTGCCAAAACCTGGTTATACAATACGTTTTAGTCGGATTATGAAAGATATTGTGGGAATACTGAATATTGTATAATAACTGATAAAGATAATTATTAAATAGCATTATGCCAGATTATAGTATATAAGAGTGATTTAATCAAATAATTAATAAAAAAATATCGCTTATATTTTTTTAGGTGTGAGTCATATTCCGGATAGTATCAATTCTTAGCGTGGAGACGACTAAATCAGCAACTTGAACTGGGTTCCATTATCCGATACAAATTTATGAGTGATGGGAATACTTGTTTAAGCGGGATGCTTTTATATACGGTTATAAAGCAGGATAAATCCAATTTTATTAACGGAGCGGAACCGATTAAGGAGTGTAATTGTAACGACTTTGAAACGGAGGGGACTTGTATATAGATAATATGCTTGCAAGATAAAATTATTTTTTTATAATATATTGTAATTACAGTTTATATAAACCGAATTTTATATACCGCTGAATATTATTAATTATATTGGTATTCAGTTTCTTGCTATAGTCACTATATCGATATGTTAAATCAACTATCAAATAACATGAATAATAAGAAAAAAATAAAAGTTCCCTTAAGAAAGAGAATTTCTTTTAAAGTTACTGTATTGATTTTAGTTATATTATCCGTCGGTATTGGAATAACAATTTTATATTACTCAATATCGCAGAATCAGATTCTGATTGATTCGCGTATAAATGCTATTAAAGAAGAAAGCGAGGTACTTTATACTGCTATTAAAAATAATATGCTCGCGGGAGAGGCGCCGATAGCGGTTGAATTATTCCGAGATCTTTCCAGGCTTCAGGGACGCATAAGACTCTTCAGGGCCAACGGGGTATCTGCGTTTTCTGATAATGAAACATTGAACATGGTAAATGCCAATCTGAAGACTGATATGTTTACTCCAAAGGATTCATTTTCAAAAAGAGAGATTATTTCTGATCAGGGATTTAAATCTGCTGTATCCGATATCAATGATGTGTTTGTATATGATACTAAGCGGGAAGCGAAACAACTGGTCATTTATAAACCGCTTATAAATCAACCTAAGTGTTCTTTTTGCCATGGTTTTGACCATGTTGTAAGAGGTATTCTTGTTTTATCGACTTCGGTAAATGAAGTTTATGTAAGATCCAGGGAAAAAACTTATCTGTCGGCAATTATTTACGCGGTTGTTGTTCTAATTTTGTCTGTCTCAATAATTATCTTTCTCCACAGGTTTGTTATCAGTCGTATCTTTAAAATCGGTACTGTTGTAAATGTTGTTGGTGAAGGTGATTTCAAGACAAAAATAAATTTTAATCAGCCTGATGAGATCGGTGCACTTGCCCGGCAGATAAATGATATGATTGACGGGTTAAACGAGCGGTTCAAGCTAACCAAATTTGTTTCCAGGTCTACTCTTGATCATATCAAGGGATCGGAGGATGTTTTACTTGGCGGTGAAAAGAAAATCATGACTGTCTTGTTTTCAGATATCCGGGGATTTACGGCTTTTTCAGAGCCCAGGGACCCGGGAGAGGTTATGAATATATTAAATGAAGCCATGAATCTGCAGGCTGCGATAGTGAGTGAATTCAACGGGGATATAGATAAGTTTGTCGGGGATGAATTGATGGCGCTTTTCGAGGGCGATAACATGGCCTACAGAGCGGTAAAATGTGCTGAGAAGATTGTCCGGAGTATGAAAGAAAAGTTTCCGGAACCGGCTAATGCCCTGCGTGTAGGGATCGGGATAAATACCGGGGAGATGATTTCAGGTAACATGGGTTCAGGGGATAGAATGGACAGAACCGTAATAGGAGATTCTGTTAATCTTGGTTCAAGATTATGCTCAATCGCGGGCAAGGATGTTATTGTTATTTCCGAATTCAGCTATGCGTATATAAAAGATAAAATAGAAGTTAAAGAGCATGACCCGATAAAGGTAAAAGGAAAAGAAAAACCTGTTAAAATCTATACTCTCAGGAAAATTATATGAAGCGTGTTTATTTATTCTTATTGTTATTGTGTATTGCTATTCCGGCATCATGCTCAAAGGAAAAAACTCTGGCTTTTGATATACCCAAGGATTACAGGCTCTGGAAGAAACCTGTCAAATTACTCGATTACCCGGTGCCTGGGCATGGGGCTACGTACAGGGTTATATATGCTAATGATGTTTCTTATAAGGTTAAAAAAAACAAGGATGCTGACGGAAATGACCAGGTTGTTTTTCCTGACGGTTCAGTGATAATAAAGGAAGTTTACAAGAACAGGAAAGATATTAACTGGGCAGATCCGCAGTTGACGATTATGGTTAAGGAGAGTACTAATGAATATGCCCAGGCAGGGTGGTTGTATTTTGTAAGGCAGCCTGGAGAGAAACAGGCTAAGCTGCTTCATGGCAGGATGTGCATAGGATGTCATGAAGCTGCGAATGATAAACATCCGTATTTTGATGGTAATGCAACTGGTATTTTCAGAGATTATATATTTGTCAATATTGCCAAGTAAGGGATGGATGTAATTGATGCAGGCAGGCCTGCTGTTTTAATCGTTGCCTGCTGATCGTTTATTTTTATTACGGTTGCCGCTTGTTATATGCAGTTTCTGTTGTTATTATATTAGCACTTCCCTTGCCAGTTCCCGTCCTGCATTTGTAAGGAATCGCTTGCTGATCATTGATTCAAGCTTATCTTTATCCGGCCTGTTATCTTTATATTCCTCCTCTATATTGACAATCTGGTCAGCGTCATATAGCGATTTAAAATTCGCGGTTTCATTTTCGCGGGGGTGATGATGATGAGCTATAATGTCACAGACTTCTTCTGTAAGATCAGGAGTGGCATCTAACCCGTTGAGAATTTCTCGCGCAATAGTAGGTCCTTCCTGTTCCTGGTATTTGGCCGCTGTGCTGTTATATTTTCGTTCTGCTTCTTTAATGCCTATATCATGAAGATATGCAGCAGGCAGAACAACAGCCAGGTCTGCGCTTTCTTTTTTTGCTATTATTTCAGCGTAGTCAGCTACTTTATTCGCATGCCTGACGCGTTTCAGGTCGCTTCCGAAATATATTTTCATTTGTAAGGCTACCCGGTCTTTTAAAAGTTCTTTTTTTTGCTCAAGTATTTCAGCCGGCAGTTCGCCGATGCATTGTTCCGCGAATTTGCAATATGATGCGCAGCCGAAATCCATATTCGGGTTTATGATCCTGTGCCCGCATTTTTTGCATTTTCTTGTGGATTCGTCCTTAAAGAACTCTTCTGTACTTCCGCATTTGGGGCATTTTACTTCAAATATCGCGGTTCCATCCCAGTACCTGCTGTCCTGTCCCGGACACTTCATAGGATTGCCTCTTTATTAAATATCTTTGTTATTATAATAATAAAATAATATCAATATGTAATTGATCTAAGTCAAATTTTATGTGCGGTATTTTTATTTATCCAGCTCAGATAGGTCTCAAGGCCGTTTTCTATATCAATGGATATTATCTCAGGCACATCATAGGAGTGGAGACTGGTTATTGTTTCTTTGACATTGTCAAAGAGGACTTTAGTTGATTTTATTATCATAAGGCATTCATTTTCTGTGCACACTTGACTTTCCCATTCGAATATTGATGTTAATCCTTCAAGTATGCTGACACAGGCGGCGAGTCTTTTTTTGACAAGTTGTTTTGAGATTATTTCCGCTTCTTCTTTTGCAGATGTTGTACAAAGTATTATGTTATAATCACTCATATTCTGAGTTGCTCCTTTTTTATATATTTATCAGATTATTAAGCGGTTAGTCAGTACCCCTTGTGATCGATCTCAGCCGGATTTTACTATTTGACTATTAATTGACAGCGAATATATTTATATTAGCATCAGTTCAAACAGGCAAGATTTTTTTAGTTTTCTCTGTAAATCCTTATCATTCATTTGTTATTTTATAAAAACAAGTGTGTTTGATGATCAGTACCTGTATTAGTGCTTTTTTATCTCGCTTATATTGATGATAATGGCCGTGCCCGGATTGGACGATAATAAAATGTAAATAAGAATTACCTTTAATATAAAGGGAAAAGACGGTATTAAAACGGAGGGGATGCCTTGACCTGGATAACCGTTGCTGAGTTATTAAGAGATTACACTTAACACATATTTAGTATGAAGGAATTTATCCATGAGAACACTCGTCATTATCGTGTTGTTTAGTGTTGTAAGCTATGCTGCGCCAAGAGGACAGAATAAAGGAACTCTTGTGATAGGATCGAATACAATGCACAGGATTTTCTATTCAACCAGTTCGAATTTCGGGGTAAACCATGAAGGCCGGAAAGCTATAGATACTGACTATAATTCTTCATGGATTTCCGGTAAAGATGGTCCTCACTGGATTGAGATTGATTTCGGCATCAAGCGTATTATGGATAAAATAATAATTTGGCCTGGCCAAGTGGATAATTATCAGACAATAAAAAGAATGATTATCCAGTTCATGTATAATGATGAATGGTTTGATTTTAGTGACGTGGAAGTAAAAAAAGAAGAGAAGGGTTTCTTTGATTTTTTTAAAGCTAAGCCTGCAATGGAGGAAATTAAGGTTGAATTAGGAGGTATAGACGCCAGTAAATTCAGGATTTTTATTCCCGATGATGCAACGTATAAAGGTTATGCGGCAATAGCGGAAATTGAAACGTATATTGGGAGCAATAAATTGAAATATTTTGATGAAAGGCTGTTAGGAATGTGCATGCCTGTAAAAAACGGCTTGCTGCCAAAGGAAAATGCAAGCTATCCGAATGCTCCCAGGAAATACCGGGGTGGTGTGCACGCGGGTCTGGACATTCTGCATTATCATGATGATGAAACGTATGAGCCGCTTGAAGTTACAAAGGAAACCCAGATAAGGGCGGCAAATGACGGTGTTATTATCCGGGCTGACTGGGATTATAAGCCTTTAACTGCGAATGAATGGCTGAATCAGTCAGCATATTACCGGACGCATCCGCGGACTTTTGTTAAGAGATCATTCGGGGGTATTCAAGTCTGGATAGATCATAAGGATGGAATAGTGACTACATACAATCATTTGTCAAAGATAGACGATAAAATAAAAACCGGAGTTGAAGTAAAGAAAGGACAACGGATAGGCTGGGCAGGAAATTCCGGTCTTATGGGCGAAGCTGAAGGAAAGGACTATGGTGTCCATCTTCACTTCGAGATATGGATAGATGGTTATTATCTTGGCAAAGGCATGGAGCTTAAGGATATAAAGCAGTATTTTACATGGATATTCCTGGAAAGATAGATAAACGAAATTACGCAGTATTATATTAAAATTAACTTTACAAACTTATTTATTGACGTGTTAATGAATAGCACCGAAAATGAAAAATTATCAGGACTGGTTAAGAGAAAAATGCGTGCAGCAATGTATTATAATAACAACGATATAAGGCTTAAGGAGATGCCGAAGCCCGGTATTGGGGCAGATGAAATTTTAATGCGAGTGGTCGCAAGTGGTATATGCGGAAGCGATGTAATGGAATGGTACAGAAGAGACAAGGTTCCGCTTGTTCTCGGGCATGAGGTAGCGGGTGAAGTTGTGGAGGTGGGAAGCGAGGTAAAAAGATTCAAAGTTGGGGACAGGATAGCTGCAACTCACCATGTTCCGTGCAATACCTGTCATTATTGTTTAAATGATCATCATACGGCCTGCGCGACTCTGCAGAAAGGTACGTATTTTGATCCGGGCGGATTCGCAGAGTATATCAGGATACCTGGGATCAATGTGGACAGGGGCACTTTTCATATTCCCGATGAGATATCCTACGAGGATGCTTCTTTTATGGAGCCGCTTGCCTGTGTTATCAGGGGGCAGAAAGGTGCACAAATTAAGCCGGGGCAAAGCGTGCTGGTCGTTGGCAGCGGCATTGCCGGTCTTTTGCATATTGCTCTTGCGAGAGCTGTCGGTGCGGGATTAATAATCGCTGCTGATACGATCCCATCAAGGCTGAAAATGGCAGGAGAGATGGGAGCTGATCTTACTATTGAGGCGAACGAAGGAATGACGGAAAGAATCCGTCAGGCAAATTATGGTTTTCTTGCAGATCGTGTAATTATATGTCATGGTGAATTTATTCACCTGGCGATCAAAGCTGTTGAGAAAGGCGGGACTGTGCTGTTTTTCGCTTCTGCCCCTGAAGATGCGGTAATTCCCGTAAAGATAAATGATATTTTCTGGAGAACCGAAGTGACTTATACAAGCACTTATGCAGGCAGCCCGGCTGACTGTATGCTTGCAGTGAAGATGATAAAAGCTGGTACAGTGAAAGTAAATAAACTGATAACTCATCGTCTCAAACTGGAAGAAATTGTAAGAGGTTTCCAGGCTGTTGCATCTCCGATTGAGCATAACTCTATTAAAGTGATTATTGAGCCCAATAAATAAAACTTAATAATAGTCCCGGCTGAAAAATTCTTGCATTCTCTTTCTGTATGATTAAACTTTATAACAAATATTAATTTATAGTCTTCGGGGGTGTTAAATGCCGCTTACTGATTTGTTGCAAAAATCAAAGAAGTTTGAAATACAGGCATATAAAAAAAAATTTGATAAAAAAGAACTGAGAAAAACGCATTTGCCATTCACCGGTTCTCCTCAAAAGCATCCATATGATCCTGAGAAAGTCATTTTATTGATTGAGCCATACGCAAGTAATGCGTATTATGAATTCAAAACCAAGGATATCTCGCATGTTGAAGAGCTTCCTAATATCACTAATATGGATGAAGAGACCATGACAATGGTCAGGATATGGGTAAAGAAAAAAAGTGTAGGTATCCGCTGTTCGCCTTTTTTAGTTGAAGAAATTAAGATAAAATTGTCTGATTAGCAATGAGATTATACATTTTTCTTTTTTTGCTACTGATTTAGAAGAAGGTTTGCGTGATTAGGATTACGGAAAATATTTCAATTGATGAAAACGAAATCCGGGAAGAATTCGTCCGTTCTTCAGGCCCCGGAGGACAGAATGTTAATAAAGTATCCACAGCAGTACAGCTTCGTTTTAACGTTGTTAATTCTTCTTTGCCTACAGACGTCAAAGAAAAATTGCACCGCATAGCCCGCAATAGAATATCCGGTAACGGAGAGTTGCTTATTCATGCCAGGCGCTACCGTACTCAGGAGAAAAACCGCAAAGATGCTCTTGACAGGCTGGTCGCGCTTATTCGTAAAGCAAATGAGAAATCCAGGACCAGAAAGAAGACAAAACCGTCGGTAGCGTCAATTGAGCGTCGTTTAAACGATAAACGAAAAAAAAGTGAAGTTAAAAAGATGCGGAATCTTTTAATTTAATTTATTAAATTGTATTCTGAGCCGGGCTCCGGCTAATACCAAATAAAATTATATGAACTAATATGTTTAAATTAACGTTATACGGATTGCTCCCAATATTGACACAAGACTATCAAAGAGATTTCAGGGGTTTCTTGTATTTAAAAATTAAAAGAAAAAATTCTTGCAAAGTCTCAATGATAAATTAGAATTGCCCGAAAATCTTACTATAATGTCACACTACATTATTCAGTCTTTATAACTTAAAAATATAAAGATACCTAATGGACATTGTGTGACAATTTTAAGATTGTATATTTTTATATTTTAAGAGGTTTTTATGTCACAGCGTGAAACAGGTACTGTCAAATGGTTTAACGGTTCCAAAGGTTACGGATTTATCCAGCGTCAGCAGGGTGATGATATTTTTGTTCACTATAATGCAATTAATGGTGATGGATTCAGAACCCTGGAAGAGGGACAAAAGGTTGAATTTGCTGTAACTGAGACTGCAAAAGGGCTTCAGGCAGCAGATGTCACCAAAATAGACTAATTTATATTTTCGTTTAATAAAAGTATGATTTGTTAAGTAAATGTATTTTAATTTTAAACTGCCTGTTCGCTCACCACAGTTATTTACACCAGTCGCTTTTACTTTCAGAAAATACAGGATATCAGTTTATCAGAAAAGTATATACGCAATTAAAAAATATGCGTGATTGTACTTTATTTGTCATACTTTAATACGAGGCTCCCGTGATCTTTTATTCAGGCTTTAATTGTGGGAATAAAATATCACGGGTATTTTTTTATAAAGGCAGGCAATTTATAATATATATAACTGCCTGCCTTTATTGTATTATTATATAAGGGTTTTACTCCGCCATCTTTTTATAAATATTTAGACGACTTTTGGCTTCTTCCTCAGCTATCCCGAATAATTTTTTCGCTTCTTCGGGGAAGGTTCTTTTTAAACTTGAGTATCGTACTTCCCCATTAATAAATTCCTGGAAATCACCGGTTATATCCTTGAAATCAAGAATAAATGGATTTTTGCCTTCAGCCGCAAGAAGAGGATTATATCTGTAAAGAGGCCAGTATCCTGCTTCTACAGCCTTTTTTTCTTCATACTGGCTTCTGCTCATATTGATACCATGGTTGATACATGGAGAATAGGCCAGGATCAATGATGGGCCGGGATAATTTTCAGCTTCTATAATTGCTTTCAGGAATTGGTTCTTGTTTGCGCCCATTGCTACTGACGCTACATAGACGTAGCCGTAAACCATTGCTATGCGGCCAAGATCTTTTTTCCGGGTCGGCTTTCCTTTCGCGGCAAATTTGGCAACAGCACCGGTTGGGGTTGCCTTCGAAGCCTGTCCACCGGTATTGGAATAAACCTCAGTATCCAAAACAAGGATATTTACATCGTGCCCTTGTGCTAATACATGGTCAAGTCCGCCATAACCGATGTCATACGCCCATCCGTCTCCGCCTATTGACCATACGGATTTTTTGATAATATGGTCTTTGAGTTTCAGTATTTCATTTAACGTATTCTTTGCACCGTTTGCCTGCGAAAGCTCTTTATTTATAAGATCCTCGAGTTCGAACCTGAGTTCCTTTGTTTTTTCAGCATTGTTTACGTTATCCAGCCAGACTTTAATAACGGATTTGAGAGCTTCTGAGATGTTCTGTTCAAGGGCGTCCTTCATCAGGTTTTCGAGTTTTTTGCGCCTCTGGGTAACTCCTAGTTCCATGCCGAATGCGAATTCTGCGTTGTCTTCGAACAGGGAATTCGCCCATGCCGGACCATGACCGTTTTTGTTTAATGAATACGGGCATACAGGTGGAGTGCCGCCATAGATCGATGAACATCCTGTAGCATTTCCAATGATCATTCTGTCACCGAAGAGCTGTGTGATCACTTTGATATATGGCGTTTCACCACAGCCAGCGCAAGCGCCTGAGAATTCGAATAAAGGCTGACAGAACTGGCTGCCCTTAACTGTGGTATTGGTCATAATGTTATCTTTTATTGGAAGCGACAGAGAAAATTTATGATTAGGAACTTCCTTTTCTGTCTGTGTTGAAAGATGTTTCATGACCAGGGCTTTTTCTTTTGCAGGACAAATATCTGCGCAATTACCGCATCCCATGCAGTCAAGCGGGCTTACCTGGATTCTATACTTGTAGCCTTGCAGTTCTTTGCCTTTTGCATCAACCGTAACGAAATCTTTCGGTGCGCTCTTGAGTTCTTCTTCTGTGACAAGTGCAGGCCTGATAGCAGCGTGCGGACACACAAATGAACATTGATTACACT
Organism: uncultured Leptospirales bacterium; assembly: GCA_964631555.1. Classification (GTDB taxonomy): domain Bacteria; phylum Spirochaetota; class UBA4802; order UBA4802; family JAFGDQ01; genus CAZVYR01. The sequence continues at coordinate 3,777 of CAZVYR010000068.1, read as the reverse complement.
GAATACAATTTTCCGGTATCCATTCAGGTATATTGATGGCAACGCCGCGTTTTTCATACTGCGTGGTAGCAGTGGGGAAAATACCGTCAGGCGGCAAAGCGCTTACGGGCAGCTTGTCGCCCTGCTGAGCAAGCATCGGTTTCATGATCTTTGTTATGAATTCAGATTCATTTTCTTCCTGGTATTCTTCACGGCCTGCGTTTTTCCATGAATCCGGTATTTTTATTTCGACAAGTGCGCCTATTGCTTTGTCAACAGCGCTGTTATTCATGTTTACTATTTTATCGCCCTTTTTGCCATAGGCCTTTTTAATAGCTCCTTTTAAGTAGTCGATTGCCTGTTCCGGCGGTATGACTTCCGATATCTTGAAGAAAGCCGCCTGCATTATCATATTGATCCTTCCGCCGAGTCCAACTTCCTCTGCTATTTTTACAGCATCAATATTGTAAAATTTCAGATTTTTCTGTGCTATCTTCCTTTTAAGGTTATTGGGTAGTTCTTTCTCCATTTCCTCGACAGTCCATGGGGAATTAAGAAGAAAGTTTCCGCCTTCGACAATACCGTCCAGGAGGTCATATTGATGCACATAAGCGGGATTGTGGCATGCGATAAAGTCAGCCGCCGTCAGCAGGTAATGTGACTGTATTTTATTGGGTGAGAACCTGAGATGGGACATTGTAACGCCGCCTGATTTTTTGGCGTCGTAAGCGAAATAAGCCTGGGTATACATATCAGTATTTTCGCCGATGATTTTAATTGCTTCCTTGTTAGCGCCTACTGTGCCGTCTGATCCGAGGCCCCAGAACTTGCACCTTGTAGTGCCTGCTGGAGAAGTGGCGAATTCTTTGCCAATTTCAAGCGATGAATTGCTGACGTCGTCGTTTATGCCGACTGTGAATGATCTTTTGGGTTCGGCTTTTCCAAGGTTGTCGTAAACAGCTTTTACCATGGCAGGTGTAAAGTCTTTGCTTCCTAATCCGTAACGTCCTCCTATGAGAAGCGCTTTTTTATTGTTTTGCTGAAAGGCTGTGCAAACGTCCTGGTATAGTGGCTCTCCAAGCCAGCCCGGCGCTTTTGTTCTGTCGAGTACTGCTATCTTTTCAGCAGATTGAGGAAGCGCTTTAAAGAAATGCTCTTCGGAGAACGGCAGGTACAAGCGTACTTTTATCAATCCAAGGCGCTCACCGTTTTTATTAAGATGATTTATGGTTTCTTCTATTACGTCGCAACTGGAAGCCATTGATACGATTACTTTATCAGCTCCAGGGTCGCCTACGTAGTCGAACAGGTTATATTGTCTGCCTGTCAACTCGCTTACTTTTTTCATTTCTTCTTCAATAATGCCGGGCATCTTTTTATAATATGGTGAGGATGCTTCCCTGTTCTGAAAAAAGATGTCGGGATTCTGGGCTGTCCCGCGTACTTGCGGATGTTCCGGATTCATTGCCCTGCTCTTAAAGCGGTCTATGGCATTCCAGTCTACCAGCTTTGCCATATCTTCATAATCAATCATCTCTACTTTCTGGATTTCATTGGATGTTCTGAACCCGTCAAAGAAATGAAGAATAGGCAGGCTTGCCCGTATGCTTGCCAGGTGTGCTACCAGCGCTAAGTCAATAATCTCCTGTGCTGACGCAGATGCCAGGAGGGTGAATCCTGTTTGTCTGACCGCGTTTATGTCCGAATGGTCTCCGAAGATAGACAGGGCATGAGATGCCAAAGCCCTCGCAGATACGTGAAATACTACAGGCATTATTTCACCTGCTATTTTATACATATCAGGGATCATAAGTAAAAGACCTTGTGAAGCCGTAAAGGTAGTTGAGAGAGCACCGGCACTTAAAGCACCGTGTACTGCCGCGGCTGCACCGGCCTCGGACTGCATTTCCGATATGTTCATTACCTGTCCAAAGATATTCTTTTTCCCGTGGGCCGCCCATTCATCGCAGTATTCCCCCATGCTGCTTGAGGGGGTAATTGGATATATAGCCGCGACTTCGCTCATGCCATACGCCACATGTGCGGCTCCTTCATTTCCTTCAATTGTTTTCTTAAATCCGCCCATTTTTCTATCACTCCTTTCAATTAAAATTAATTACTATTAAAAGACTTTTGATCGATATTTTTTGAATAGATGGTTTTATTATTTAATAAAACGATTATCCTGTATTAAAGATGAATCCGATAGTATTTGTTTCTGATATATTATTTTTTATGAGTATGGTTGTCCCCCTGGTAAAACCATAAAGAATTTTACCCTATGAGCAATCTGATCTTTGGAGGAATGTATCGAAACAGTTTTTGAGTATAATCAGTATTATACTCTATATACTACGGATCCGGACTGTTGAGCATTACTTTAAGGATATATTATTTATAAATAAATGTCAAAATAGTTTTATAACCTAATTTTATTTATGAGCATGAAAAGTCAAATATTTTATTTCTAAGTATATATATCGAAGAAAAGAGGGGTTTATTATCCGGGACGGAGCCTGGGGTATTCGTGATATGGATTTATGCTGTATGCTTTTATATACGGATTTGAAACGGAGGGGAAGCGGTTAAAAGTAGTTGCCGGAATGGCAGAGAATGAAGGCAGGAGCACATTGCCGGTTACGGCGTTGTTAGAAATTATTGTTCTCATGTATAGTGATATATAAAGATTGTACCCGCTCATGTTTATGTTGCGGGCTTTTCTCGTGAATGCGTATCTTTCGTCTGCTGTCATGGACTGCCAGGACAGTACGGCATCAGCAAAATTGCGGCGCATTGCTTTCTGGGCTAGTGTGTCGGGATTGCGCGGTATGACGTACGTGCGCACGCATTGTATCCCACGCCTTTGGTAGAATACAAGGTTGCCTATGCGGCCGCTGATCGACTTTATCATGATGTTCGGTGTTGCTGTTGCCATTGTTTTTTCCATTTATTATCAGGTTTAATAATTCCTTCAACTGACTCAGGGAACGTCCTCGAAATGCTGAGCTGATGTATTAAGAGCGGGTTAAAAGTATTTAAACCCCTCTATTAATATATACGTTTTCCCGTTAGCGTTTTTGGGTATTATCACGGTATTTTTTGCACTTTTTTTTGCAGGATATAAAAAAAATGCAAAAAATACCCTGATTTTTTTCAGATGTGACCGGAAAAGGCACGAAATATCGCTTTTAGCATTTCTGTTTATTGAACATAATAGCAGGATAGACCTATCAGGAATTGCGCAGGGGCATAAGTTGACCATACAACAACTGTGCTGTTGGGGATCTTTTTTGCAAATTCATTTACTGCAAGTGATATGTCTGAAATAACAAACAATAATGCACCTGTGGATACTAACAATCCGTATACGGAGAATCCGTTATTGAGATGCGCGATTGCGAGATAAAACATGTTTGCAATAAGCAGCATATAAACAAGTACCGGTATTGCGTTTCCTGCTGCCTTTGCCCTGAACTTATTGTAAAGAAAACCTATGATAGCCAGAAGTATTATGGCTGTTAATATATTCCATATTCTGAAGTGATAGCCTATAGCCAGGGCAATAGTATATGCTATCTGCGCGAATAAAAAGAATAAAAGTCCATGGAAAAAGAAACGCTTTTCTTCGATCATCAGGATTGTGTCTCCGATGAGCGAAAAGATAAGGCCTGTTATAACAATATAGATATATATGTTCTCACTGTTAAATCTTAAAGATAATAATGCGGTTATGATTATTGTAGTTGTTATCAACGGTGTTAATAGATATTTGAAAGTTAGCTTTTTACGGTATGTCAG
>CAZVYR010000067.1:0-14309 GCA_964631555.1 uncultured Leptospirales bacterium | reverse complement strand
CCGTCACCTGTGAAGTATTGTCCCTGGAATTGCGAGATGTATGTATTAAAAAATCTTTCAGGGTCGCCGTAAACTCCTCTCATCTGTCCGGGCCATGACTGGGATACGCACAGATTCCCTTCACAAACTCCCTCAAGCTCTTTGCCTTCGTCGTCTACTATTACAGGTTTGCAGCCGAAGAACGGGACAGTTGCCATTGCAGGTTTAATGTCTATTGCGCCTGGGAGAGGTGTGATCAAAATGCCGCCTGTTTCTGTCTGCCACCATGTGTCAACAATAGGGCATTCTCCTCTTCCGATCTTTTGATAATACCAGTTCCATGCTTCCGGGTTAAGAGGCTCGCCTACAGAACCAAGCAGATTGATAGAGGATATATCGTGTTTATCAACCCATTCATCACCTTCTTTTGCGATGGACCTGATAGCAGTGGGAGCTGTGTAGAAAATATTTACTTTATATTTCTCAACTATTGCCCAGAATCTGTCAGGCTCAGGATAACTCGGAACGCCTTCGAACATTATGGATGTTGCGCCGTTGCACAGAGGGCCGTATACAATATATGAATGTCCGGTTACCCAGCCGACATCCGCTGTACACCAGTAGATATCGCCGTCGTGGTAATCGAATATTATTTTATGTGTGAATGCGACGTAGGTCAGATAACCTCCTGTAGTATGCAAAACCCCTTTTGGTTTTCCTGTTGATCCGGATGTATAAAGAATAAATAAAGGATCTTCGGCGTCCATATGTTCAGGTTCGCAATTGGCATCGACTTTGGCCATTTCCTCATGGTACCATTTGTCTATCTTGTCATTCCAGTCGCATTTGATCTTATTCTGGCCAACTCTTTCAACAACAATATGCAGGTTGACATTCGGACATTCAGCGATTGCTTTATCCGCGTTTGCTTTTTGCGGTAGTGCTTTTGCTCCTCTGAAAGTCCCGTCACAGGAAATAACGCATTTACTGTCACAATCAACGATCCTGTCTCTCAGAGCGTCTGCCGAGAATCCGCCGAAAACAACTGAGTGGATTGCCCCTATTCTGGTGCAGGCCAGTATCCCGAATGCAAGTTCAGGGATCATCGGAAGATAAAAGGTCACCCTGTCTCCTTTTTTAACACCATTTGCCTTCAGTACATTGGCGAATTTGCATACCTGCTCATGGACCTGTCTGTATGTGAATTTGCTTTCTTCACCAGGCTCATTACCTTCCCAGATAATAGCTACCTGGTCACCTTTTTTGTCAAGGTGCCTGTCAAGACAGTTATATGAAACGTTTAATTTGGCATTTGTGAACCATTTTACATACAGGTCTTTTGCACTACTTCCAAAATTGCAGTCCATAACTTTGTCCCATTTCTTAAACCAGGTTACGTATTCTTCTGCAATTTTATTCCAGAATGATTCCGGATCATCAATTGACTCTTTCCACATCTATTCATAATCATATCGGCTTTTTATATATGCCTTATCTCTGAATTTTTCTGGTACTTTGTAAATGTCCTTTAATGTAACTTCGGCCATAAACTTTCTCCTTAAAATTTTATATAATATTTATATTGAAGATCAATATTTGCATTATTAATTTCACCATATAAAGCATACCAGCTATTATTGAAATGTGAAAATAACCAAATACTTAAATAATAGGCAGAATCATACTGAAATTAGAAAAAACCATTTTAAATAAATGGTATTTTAAAAGCAGCATTCGGGGTTGTCTAAATTTATAAATAGTGATAAAAAAGTTATTAATAATACAAAATTTGATTGGAGTGATGCAAAAGTCAAGGGGAAAATCAAAAAAACTAATTAAATTATATACCAGCTTCAGATAAATTCATAAAGAATAATTATTGATACTATGTATTGATTTTTTTTAAATTCAGGCCGATAGAGTAAATATAGCATTAAAAATGATGACTACAGGATTAAATTATATTATAATTTCTTTAAGACAATAAAAATCCCGGTATCTAATGAAAAAATATGTGAGGTCAGCATGCGAAAGATTTATAAGATTATAATTATTTGTTTGTCTTTTGCGACACTATTTTCCTGCATGAGTACGAAATATATTAGAACCGGGGAAGAATTATCGCCGGTTTCATGGGATGAAGAAATAATAATATTCGATACGTCAAAACCCGAAAAAAAATACCAGAAAATAGGATTGCTTCGAATAAGCGGCGGAGATCAGAACAAGAGAATAGAAAGAGCCAGGTTATATGCCAGGAAAAAGGGCGGCAATGGCATAATTGTCGGGAAAATAGGTGTAATAACTGACCCTGAAACAGGCGATATAATCGAAGAAGGAGAACCGTCCGCTTATGAAACGCAGGAATTTGTGATAATCAGACTTCTTGATGAAAAGATTGCGACTTCACAGCCTGAAGCAGAGAAACAGAAAACAGCGGAAGAAGAGGGAAGAGAAGAGAAAGCGTCCGAAACGCCGAAGGCTGCAGCAGTTCCTGAAAAGGAAATTGAACTGCCTCCAGTGCCTGGAAAGACAGCAGAGCCGGCCCTTATCGATTATTCCACGCTGCCGAGAGCTTCATTCAGGCTGCTCGTCAATGATTACAAGTCTCTTGAAGGAAAAATGTTCAGAGGCGCTTTGATGCCGAAAAAGATTTACAAAATACCGTCTTCTCTCAAATCCGTCGCCGGCATAGATGACAGGCTTGTAATGCTGACTACAAAAAGCGGGAAATTAAAGATATATCTGATCATCAATAAAGCCCTGGTCCCGGATTTTATTAACAAAATAAAAGCAGGAGAAACACTGGATTTTGTCTATTCTCCGGCTGGTGTGTACTCTTCAGGTAAAGTCGATTATCCGGTCCTTGACTTTATTGAAGAGATTATAGAGTAATTGTTATCATAATATAAAATAACAGCATAGTCTCTGTTAGATTATTGCCCTGAGCTGTTTGAAATAAAATATTATCTATATTACAATACCCCGGAAAAGTATCCCCTCCGTTCCATCGCCTTTTAAAAAAGGCGTTCGTATCAAAGTCGTCCTTTTGATCATCATAATACCAAAAAAGGCTTGCCGCTCTCAGTTTGTTATGTTTCTTGACACTAATTACGTGTTTTTTGATAATGTACTTTCCAGGGAAAAATAATAAATATTACTTGGTATGGCTCTTCAAAACAGAATAAGTAAAATATATATTCGATTATTATGGCATATAAAAATTTAAAAGAATTTATAACATTTCTTGAAGAATCCGGTGAATTAAAAAGGATAAAAGCAGAAATTGATCCCTATCTTGAAATAACAGAGATAGCAGACCGTGTCAGCAAGGAGTACGGTCCCGCGCTTTTATTCGAGAACGTAAAAGGCTCATCATTCCCTTTGCTGATAAACGCTTTCGGGACTTTTGAAAGAATGCAGAAAGCGCTCGCGGTAAATTCATTTGAAGATATTGCTGAAAGGCTCAACTCTTACATGAAAATGCAGCCCCCAAAGGGGATTCCTGATAAGATCAGGATGCTGCTCTCATTAAAAGAGATATCAGATTTTCTTCCGAAGCATGTAAAGCACGCGCCGTGCCAGGAAAGGATATTCGACTCCTCTTCCGAATTGCTTGACCTGCTGCCAATAATAACATGCTGGCCCGGAGACGGCGGCCCTTTCATTACATTGCCCATAGTGATCACCAAAGACCCGGAAAACGGCATACAGAACGCGGGCATGTACCGCATGCATAAGTATGACAAAGCGGCTACAGGCATGCACTGGCAATACAATAAGGACGGCGCAGGGCATTACAGTAAGTACAGGAATCTTGGGAAAAGAATGGATGTGGCAATAGCACTGGGTGGATCACCTGCTGTTACTTATGCAGCGACCGCGCCTCTGCCTCCTGACATTGACGAGTTTATCTTCGCGGGCTTTCTCAATTCATCAGCTATAGAACTTGTCAGGGCAAAGACAGTCGACCTGATGGTGCCTGCCGAATCCGATTTCGTTATTGAAGGATATGTCGATCCTGAAGAGCAGAAACAGGAAGGCCCTTTCGGGGATCATACTGGCTTTTATTCTCCTGTTGATATATATCCCGTCTTTCATGTGACATGCGTTACATACAGGAAGGACGCAGTATATCCGGCAACAATAGTAGGCAAGCCTCCGATGGAAGACTGTTATATGGCCAAGGCCACTGAACGGATATTCCTTCCTTTTATAAAAATGATCGTACCTGAAATTATGGATATCGAGCTTCCCATGGAAGGCGTGTTCCACAACTGTGCCCTTGTGTCGATAGACAAGAAGTTCCCGGGCCAGGCCAAGAAAGTAATACATGCTTTATGGGGCCTCGGACAAATGTCCTCAACGAAATTCATAGCAGTATTCGATAAGGATATTGATCTTCGCGATTCATCAACAGTAGTATGGAAGCTGCTCAATAACGTCGATCCCAGGAGAGATCTTATCTTTTCGGAAGGCCCTCTGGATGCCCTTGATCATTCTGCGCCTTATCCCAATTTCGGAGGCAAGATGGGTATAGATGTAACCAGGAAGACAAAAGAAGAGGGTATGGGCAGGGAATGGCCGGATGAAATAAAGATGTCGGAAGAGATAAAGCTTAAAGTAGCTCAGCGGTGGAAAGAATATGGATTTTAGAAAGTTCAGGCAATTGATACTGCTAGGGCAGACGCTCTTCACATTGCCTTTCGCTTATATAGGTGTTTTATTTGCGGGCGGAGGCACGCTTTTAACATGGGTATGGGTAACGGTCGCCCTTACTGCTGCACGTACAGCAGGCATGTCTTTCAACAGGGTGATTGACGCGGAAATCGATGCAAAGAATCCCAGAACGAGCGACAGGCTGCTTCCGCGCGGAGAAGTATCGGCTAAGTCGGTGTGGGTTATCGCGGTTATCTCTTCGCTTATTTTGATCGTGTCATCATTCATGCTCAATAAATTGTGCTTTTATCTATCATTCCCTGCACTAGGTTTGCTGCTGACATATTCCTATTTCAAGCGCTTTTCTTCTGCTTCGCATTTTTACCTGGGATTCACTGAAGCAGCGGCACCTATTGGCGGTTATCTCGCTGTAACAGGTGAATTCCATATCCTCCCATTTCTACTCGGCATAGTAATAATGACATGGATAGCCGGCCTTGACATTGTATACTCTATGCAGGATATGGAATTCGACAGACTGGAGAAACTCTTCTCCATACCTACTATGGTCGGAAGGGAGAAAGCTCTTGTTATTTCATTGCTTTGCTATATGGTCTCTATTCTCACTCTCGCCTGGGCCGGCAGGATCGCCGGCATGGGATTGCCTTTCTGGTTTGCACTGATATGCATTGCTGTTATATTCGTTTATCAGCAGGTTATCGCGCGAAGCAGCGATATGCAGACTGCTGTCAGGAAATACTTTAAGGTGAATATGTTCATTTCACCGATCCTGTTTATCGGCACTTTTCTGGATGTATACTTTTATTAATATTTACAGGTTATGAAACTAACTGATTCAATTAGAAATATAAAACTCCGTGCAATAGCGGATAAAGTTGTCAACGAAATCCCTGTTGATAAATCCGATGCGCTGTATATGCTCGCGACCAGCGATGTACTTGATCTCGGCACAATAGCGAATTATATTCGAACCTCAAAACACGGCATTGATGCATACTACGGTGTCAACATGAATCTAAATTATACCAATATCTGCGAGCTTCGCTGCCCGCTTTGCGCTTACTCATGCGATAAAGGAGATGAGAATGCTTTCCTGCTCTCGCTTGATGACATAGGGCAGCGGGTACAAAGGGCTGTTGAATCCGGAATTGATGAAGTGCATATAGTGGGCGGGCTTAATCCTGACCTGAAGCTCGATTACTTCGAATCAATGCTGAAGATCATAAAAAAGATCAAAAGCGATATCGTTATCGTAGCCTTTACCGCGGTTGAGTACGATTATTTCGCTAAGCTGAACAGTCTTTCTGTCAAAGAGGTTTTCCAAAGGCTGATAAATGCCGGGCTTGATGCTTTGCCCGGCGGAGGCGCAGAGATATTTTCTCCCAGGGTAAGGGAGAGAATATCACCTGATAAAATATCAGGCCGGAGATGGCTTGAAGTAATGGAGACAGCTCACGGAGCAGGACTGGAAACAAATGCAACCATGCTGTACAACCAGCTTGAGACAAAAGATGATATTGCCGACCATCTTTTCAGTATACGCGACCTTCAGGACAGGACAGGCGGATTTAAGGCTTTTGTTCCGCTTCAGTTTCACAGCGAGAACACGCGCGTAAAGACTGAAAGGCCTAATCCCACGGGATACGATGATATAAGGATTTACTCGACAAGCCGTATTGTGCTGCATAATGTGCCGCATATAAAGGCGCTATGGATGTATCTCGGTGACAAGATGGCGCAGCTCCTTTTGAATTTCGGTGCTGATGAAATGGGTGCGACGTACTACAATGAGAAGGTGGTGCATGCCGCAGGGGCATCCACTCCTGATTACGGTACAGAGACTTTTCTTCGGCAGCTTATCGAAGACGCCGGAATGAAGCCTGTGCGTGCAACTGCGCTGTATAAGTAAACTGTAATAACGGAGAAGCAAATGAGACTTGGTTATATTGAATATCTGAACTGTTATCCTTTCTATTATCATATGTTTGAAAAAAAGCCTCTTGAGAAGATTGAAATTATTCCTGATTATCCCAGCGGCCTTAATGCCATGATATTAAAGGGCGAACTGGATATGAGCCCTATATCATCAGGAGCATATCCTGATGTTGCTGACAGAGTAGTGCTGCTTCGTGACTTTTGTTTAAGTTCAGTAGGATATATCGAGTCTGTTAATCTCGTGAGCAAGATACCTATTGAAAATCTTAACGGGAAAACCGTGGGAATTACCAGCGCTTCAGCTACCTCAGTTAATATTTTAAAAGTCCTTCTGGGAAAATATTACGGAGTTACACCTGAATATGTGGTCACACCGCCTTTCCCGGATATTGACAGTCTTGACGCTGCTCTTTTAATTGGGAACGAGGCTATGATGCAATCCACCCACCCTGTATCGTTTAAATATGACCTTGGAGAATTGTGGCTGCGAAAGACAGGGTATCCTGCCGTGTTCGCGGTTTTTGCCGTGCAAAAAGAAGCGCTTGAACCGTACAAAGACCGGATCAACTCCGTTATTAAATCGTACCGGGATTCATTGAACTGCATGAAGAGCGAGAAGCAGACTGTTGTTGCAAAGGCTAAAGAGCGCTATCCGGATATTGTGTATGACATTGATTACTATTTCAGCTTATTCAGGTTTGACTTTACAGACAACCTGAAAGCAGCATTGCTGCATTATTTTAAGCTTACAGGAGAGATGGGCCTGCTTAAAAAAATAGACCGAATTAATTTTTTCTGATTACGGATTTTATAAATATTGTATTATTTATTATTCAAGTTGACTGACTTTTTAATTTTAAATTAATCGTTGGATCGATAAAATGATCTGATTCTAATAAATTTCAAGGCAACAAGGAAGTTGCCGCAAGCCGCATAGCCAGGATTGGCTATTTTGCGGCGTGAAATTTATTAGAATCAGATCATTTTATCGATACGCTTGACAATATTAGCAGAAAAAGTCAGTCAAGACGAGTTATTATGAATGATTTATTAAAACAAAAGATATATGAAAACGAAAGAATAACTTCCGAAGAGGCTTTGGAATTATTTTCGTGGCCTCTGCTGGACCTTGCAAAAGCCGGGGATCACAGGAGAAAGCTGACCACTGAAGAAGAAGTCGGATTTATCATAGACCGTATAATCAATTATACCAATATATGTGAGGCGCAGTGCGGGTTCTGCGCTTTTCATGCGCGCGCGGGCAGCGTGGAGCCGTATGAACTTACAATTGACGAAATACTGGAAAAGGCAGGGGAGCTTGACGCACTCGGCGGCACCCAGGTAATGCTGCAGGGCGGCCTTCACCCTGATCATACAATTGACACATATCTTAAAATGGTAAGGACAGTAAAAGAACGTTTCCCAGGTATCTGGCTGCATTCATTCTCGCCTTCGGAGCTTGTGCATATCTCAAGGAAATCCGGGCTGTCTTTGGATGAGACAATATCGGAGCTCAAATCAGCAGGCCTTGATTCGTCTCCGGGGGCTTCGGATATACTTGTGGATAAGGTACGCCGGGTTGCCTGTCCCAACAAGATCACGACCGGTGAATGGTGCGAGGTAATGCTCGCACTCGCAAAGCACGATATGAAATCTTCCGCTACAATGACCTACGGTATGGGAGAGTCGCTGTATGACCGCGTTGAGCATCTCTCAGTTGTACGGGATATACAGGACAGTACTGGCATTATTCAGGCTTTCATTCCCTGGTCGTTTTCGCCTTCCAACACCAGGATGAACGGGATACGGCCTGCAAGCGGTATGGATTATCTCAGAATGGTTTCAGTGGCGCGTATATACCTTGACAATGTAAAGTATATTCAGGCCGGATGGCTGACCGAGGGGCTGAAGCTTGCGCAGGTGGCCCTGACCATGGGAGCAAATGACATGGGGGGAGTGCTTACGGAAGAGGTCGTGGTAAAATCAACAGGTATTGAGACCAGTACCAATGAACAGGAAATGATCAGGATCATAAGGAACGCTGGGAAGATACCTGTTAAGAGGGATTCATTGTATCGTGAAATCAGGAGATATGTGTAGTGCTTTCATTTAGATACGAGGTTAACAACACCGATCCCGAGAAAAAGAAAAAATTTATAAGAAGATTGTTTGATTCAATAACGCCTACCTATGATCTTTTGAATCACATTCTCTCTTTAGGAATTGATATATACTGGAGAAAGCGGATTTTCAGATACATACCTGATGTCAGGGGTATGCTTTCTGTTGATTTGTGCTGCGGTACCGGCGACTTATCCCTGCTTTTTCATGAACACGGATCAGGGATCGTCTCTCTTGATTTTTCTTTGAACATGCTGAAGAGAGGCCGGCTAAAAGGCTCATTACCGGGTTATATTGTCGCTGCTGATGCGTGCGCGCTTCCATTTAGTGATAAAAGATTTAATATTGCTTCTGCTGCATTCGGTGTCCGGAATATTCCAGATCTGGATAATTTTATCAAGGAAACCGGACGCGTGCTTAAACATGGCGGGAACCTGGTTATCCTGGAACTTGTAAGGCCCGGAAACAGGATAATCAAGAAGCTGTATTCCCTATATCTTGGCAGAATTTTGCCGTTTATGGGTGGCCTGGTCTCCGGTAAACGCGCTGCATATAAATATCTTTCAACTACAATTGAGAGCTTCATCGATCCCAAAGAGCTGCAAAGTATGCTTGAAAAGAACGGTTTTATATCGGTTAAGCATTATCCGCAGACCTTTGGTATTGCTGTTATAATTGTCGCTACAAAGGAGGAAGAATGAAAAAGCTTGATATCGCATTCTCCCCGTGCCCGAATGATACTTTTATTTTTCATGCTATGCTGCATAACCTGGTAAACACGCACGGGTATGCTTTTAATACATATATTGACGATGTTGAAGCGCTTAACCGGAAGGCTTTTTCCGGGCAATTTCATGCCAGCAAATTGTCGTTTTATGCTTATCTTAAACTGACTGATAAATATGAGCTGCTGGATTCAGGGTCTGCGCTGGGTTACGGGTGCGGGCCCATGGTCATTGCCCGCAGTACTGATATTGATCTTGAGAATTGCAGGATCGCGGTTCCTGGGGAATATACTACCGCTAATCTTTTATTTAATCTATGGCGGCCTGACTCGCGGTCTGTTGAGTATACACGTTTTGATAATATTATGCAGGGTGTTGAGTCCGGGAAGTATGATGCCGGTGTGATAATTCATGAGGGGCGTTTTGTTTACCGGGATTATAACCTGGTACAGATAATCGATCTCGGCGAGTGGTGGGAAAAGGAAACCGGGCTGCCGATACCGCTCGGGTGTATTGCTGTCAGGAAGGATCCGGATACAATTGTATTAAAAGAGCACCTTGAAGCTATTATTAAGGATTCTGTAAATTATGCATTCAGCGACAGGAAGGCTTCAAGTATGTATGTAAAAAGCTATTCACAGGAAATGGACGACAGCGTTATCGATAGTCATATTGATCTCTATGTGAATGATTTCACTCTTTCCCTGGGGAAAGAGGGCCGACGGGCCGTAAAAGTCTTAACCGAGATGTCAAGAGAACGAGGCCTTATTTAGATAGACTTTGAAGCGTATTTGAAGCGGTTATGGTATGGAGCTGAAACGGAGGGGAAGCGATCCTCAGCCGGTATTGAGACGAATCCGGAACGGAGGGGATCAATGCCTTTATTCATTTAATAAGTAATTCCGCGGTGTAAAATCTTTTATAACATTGATAGGATGGCTCATCATAACTTAAAATTAATATAAAATATTGGAAAATTATATTGACTGCATCGCTTTATCTGGATATATTGATATTATAAGTATTTTTTTATGCAATATTTGGTTAGATAAAAACAAAAATGCATTTCTTTCTTTACTTAAAGAACAGAAATAAAGAAATTTAATTAATAAGCTATTATATTTTAATATGGAGTAATATAAATGCCGGTTTATGAATTCAAATGCAAAGAGTGCGGCGAGGTTTTCAGCGAAATAAGAAAGATGGGAGACTTTAAAAGTTCGGGATGCCCCAAGTGCAAATCATTAAAAACAGAAAAGGTATTCTCCCTGTTTTCAGGAAGTAAATCGAGTCAGAGCTGTTCTGCTCCAAGTGGTTGAGGCATCGGCTAAGGAGCCGGTTCGGCTCTATTTTTACTAAAGGCTATTTCATCCGCAAGTTTTATCTCATTAAAATTTTAATTAACATTGTTGTTTGCATCAGGCCGAAGCTGATGGCAGGATGCGTTATGCTGTTTTGATGATAGAGAATCAATTTTTCCAAAGGCTTGCCTGCCTGGGATTACTTAAGAATATATATAATTATATTTACTGAGATATACTTTTCTCCTTTGAGAAAAGTATGTTTCTGTTTTAATTTTAGCTTGCGCTTAACATAAATAATTATTCTTATTACCAATAATTATTTATATTACAGGGATTAAAGTCAGAATCTGATGATTTCAAAGTTTAAACATATTATTTGGGACTGGAACGGTACGTTAATAGATGATGCGTGGCTTTGCCTTGAAATTATTAATGGTTTGCTCGTTAAAAGGAGTATCCCGGAGATCAATATAAATACTTACCAGGAATATTTTGATTTTCCGGTAAAGCGCTTTTATGAAAAAATAGGTTTTGACTTTTCAATAGAGCCGTTCAAGGTTCCAGCAGATGAATATATTAAAGAGTATGAAAGACGGAAAACTCAGTGCCGGCTGCAGCAGGGAGTAGTTGAAATTCTTTCATATTTACGGAATATGGGTGCAGGCCAGTCAATATTATCTGCGTCCAAACAGGAGCCGCTTGAAGAAGCTGTAGTTCATTATTCGCTGAATTTATTTTTTAATAACATTTATGGCCTGAGTGATCATTACGCCAACGGGAAAAAAGATATTGGAAGAAATTTATTAAATAATCTTGGATTGTTACAAAACCAAGTAGTTATTATTGGCGATACTTCACATGATTTTGATGTCGCTGATTCTTTGGGAGTATCCTGCATTCTGATCGCCAACGGACATCAGAACAGGAGAAAGCTTGAATCCTGCGGAGTACCTGTGTTAAGCTCGATAAATGATTTAAAGTTAGTGACTGATTGACTGTTTTAAGATTTTATCTGGCATAATACGAAAACCGGATTTTTTTTATTTAGTTAACCTGACGCGGGGTCTTTAACCCGAAGCATGTTCTGCAGATCATAAAAGAAACCCAGGTTAGCTAAGTGTGCAGTCTCAGCAACCTGGGCCAAGATGTTCCCAATTCAATTATGAATAATGTCGATAAAGATTTATTCTAAACGTATTTTTTTATGTATCCTTCTATCTGGCTTTTAGGAAGAGCGCCTATAAACTGGTCAACCTTCTGGCCATCCTTGAAAATAATTACTGTAGGGATACTGTTTATGCCGAATTCCCCTGCGATCTCCCTGGCTTCATCAACATTAAGTTTATATACATTTACTTTCCCGTTATATTCCTCTGCCAGTTGTTCTAAAACGGGAGACATCATTTTGCACGGTCCGCACCAGTCTGCATAAAAATCCACCATAACCGGCAGGTTTGAATCTTTTATTTTTGTATGGAAGTTGCTATTGTCTAAAAACATTTCACTCATTTTGATTATCCTTTTCTTTTTTGTTTTTTGTATTCTCTTCCAGAGAACAGGTTTCACTCATTCAGGTTGATATTCCCATTCTGGGCATTATCCACCTGTTTATTATAAACCATATAATTATAAATATTATGAATATATATTCAGATTTCATATTTTAATTGTACCTGCTTAACAATGGGAGCCGTTATCAATAGTAAAGCCTTCATTATATTGCGTTTTATAATAATCTATTTTTAACGGGACATTGTTGCCCAAGATTTCCAGTACTTGTTCATCATATAATACATTGATATCGTTTATCTGCTGTAAATTGCCGTTGTTATCCTTTGACTCGTCCAAAGCCATTCCCAACGTGGGACCGCCTCAACCATATCCGGCAATAAGCAATCTAAGCGCAGGTGTTTCATAATCTGAGCTTTTCATTATTTCTTTAAGCTTTTTTTGAGCTTCGTCCGTTATGTTAATATTCATTACTCTTTCCTTTTTTATTATAGTTTAACGTATTATCATAATAATTGGATGTATACGTGTAAAAAAATTTTACCTTTTCAATATGTCAACAATATCCAAAACTTTCTTGTCAACAACCTTGTAACAGGTTTTCACCCCATCCTTTCTTGTGGCAACAATGCCTTTACTCTTTAAAAGCCCAAGGTGCTGAGACACGGTGGATTGGGGGACTTTGAGTTCACTTACTATTTTATTTACATTGCACTCTTCATCCTTGATTAGCCCGAAGATCATTTTTAGTCTTATCGGATGCCCGAGTGCCTTCAATATTTCACTGTCTTTCTCAAAATCCGCCAATGTTTTTATTCCGGTATTATTTTTTATTGGTGCCTAATCGCTATATTACAATAATATAATATTTAGTATTATCTGTCAAATATTTTATTAGTAACTCACGAATTTTATAGGTCAGGGTGGGAACTTTATTGCTTTTTAGTGTTCGACCTGAGCTTGTTTTTATTTTTTATAATTATGAAAACAAGGATTGCCAGGGCTATTATTATCAGGATAAATATATTGTATTTCAACATTATATTTGACATTTTTTCTTTTACAATTTCCCAGTTGTTTCCTAATAAATATCCGGTATGTATCCAGATCAGGTTCCAGGCTAATGCACTTACCAGGGATATTAAAAATACACGGAATGTCTTTAGCATTGATATTCCGGATGCTATGGAAATGACTGATCTTATACCCGGTAAGAATCTGTTAAATAGAACAACCCAGTATCCGTATTTTTCTATCCATCTTTCGGTTTTCTTTATGTTTTCTATTGAAAAATATTTAAAGTTCTTTTCATGGAAAAATTTTTTACCGAGATATTTTCCTGTTATAAATAGTGTCATAAATCCAATTACGCTGCCGAGGGTGGTTGAAAAATATACAAGCATATAGTTCAGTCGTCCGGTGCCTACCAGGAATGCTCCGAATGCAGTTATGGTATCTCCGGGAATGGGCGGAAACAGATTTTCTATAATTGCGGAGAAGAATAAAAAGAGATAGAGATAGATATTGCTATGTTGAGTAATATAATGAAGTATTTCGCTAAAGAAGTTTTCCATTAAACAATCCCGGCAGTTTACCTGAACTTAATAAAAAAATTGTTGAAATTTTATTTTTCTTTATAAATATGATCAAGCGAAAAAAAATAAACCGAGAGTTAAATTATGGGCAATACAAAGATTGCAAAGGTTTTATTTCCGGTCAGTTTTGTTCTTCTGTCGCTGTTTGTTTTTTCCTGTAAGACTGTTCCCAGGATAGAACAGGTAGACGAGCACCAGGTATTTTTAACGCCTGATCCTGAAGCAGATGAATTATTCAGGGTGTTGATTATATCAGACAGGTATGAAGCAGTTCAAATGAAGGACCAGGATAGCATCAGCAGAGCTGTTGATGATGAGGGGGATAAGTTGACTCTGAATAAACTTAAAGATTATGATAAAATAGATGAGATATGTGAGGGTATTTTGACTGTATGGCTGTACCCGGACAGCGGAAAACTTATGAAAATAAGGCCGAAGTCGCTGGCTCCGATTGCCGAGAT
>CAZVYR010000066.1:9960-14323 GCA_964631555.1 uncultured Leptospirales bacterium | reverse complement strand
CAAAATATCGGTAGGCAGGCGGTTTATCATAAAAGGAAGTACATCAGCGCCAAGAGAATACCCGGCGAGTATTATTTTTTTTGTCCTCCATTTTTCCGAATAATATCGTATCACGCGTTCCAGATCCCTGCCCGCGCTTTCCGGAGTACGCGCAGTCCAGAAATATTGTAACGAATTCCACCCTACCACGCTGATATCATGCGTTGATAAAGAATCGGCGATTTTTTTATCTATTCCCGCCCATCCGCCGTCGCCTGAAATAAAAACAGCGAAAGCCTTGTTTACCGCGGAACCTGCCCGTACTTCTATTAATGGTATTTCGCTGAGTCCGCTCTTTGCAATACACGGAGAAATATTATCAGCAGTAGTAATAGTCCGGTATGCCTGTCTCAAACGGGACATCCTTTGTTCATTGCCTGCACTATTCACAGGCTCATCCAGATACATGAGCCTGGCTGAATTGATATTCCTGATAAAATCCTCAACATTCCGCGTGCCGCATTTATTTTCCCTTCCCTGCAGTACGATCCAATTTGTCTTTAAATCATTATAAGGCAAAAGTCTGTATACTTTGCTTTCTTTATCAGAGGATTGTACTGAATGATCTTTACATACAGGCCTCCGGGTTTCGATAAACGGGCAGAAATCTATGCTTATAGCACCGCGATACACACCAGGAGGGGCCTGGGCGATTATTGAATACACCAAAGCTCCGCCGGAAGAATATCCTATTAAAACAGGCTGTATATAAGCCGGGAATTTATATTTCTTTTGTATATATTTGCTGAGTATTTCAAAATCAGTAAGAACATCAACACATGGATTCTCACCATACTTTGCCGGCGTATTAAGATAATAATCCGAATCGATTAAAGTGATCACGGCATTCATGGAAGAAAGAATGTCGAAATACTCTCTCATTTCGGCATCCAATTCGTTTTTGCCTGAAATAAAAAATACAAAATCCCCGGGATTATCGGTATTGCCGAATATCCCTATGTTGCCGAATCTACCGAAATTAAAGGAATTTTTTTGAATGGGAAAAGAAGAAGAAGAAAAAAATAAGAGCGCGGTCAATACTGATATTTTAATAAAAACCTTTTTATTTTTCGCTTTCATATAATTTTTTTAATAAATTTTAATATAAATACAGTGAGAATATATACAAATATAAGGATTTAACTGATCTTAAAAAAATATTATCTATTTTACTTTTTTATATCAAGCACAAAATTCTTTCACAGCGCTTCCTGTATCTGTCTGATAGTCTCTATATTATTTAAATTTCGCGACTAGCTGAAGCCTGTTCTTATATCTGGTGATCTTTATAAAAAAAATATATAAATTTGAAATAATTAAATTCTAATATTGAAACGGGAACAGGATTGACTTTTTATGATATTTGTTATTAGAATTAATACTTATAATAACTTTATAAGGAGGTATAAAAATATGCGTAAACAAAAATCCTATTTTTCATATCAAACGATTTATTTGCTTGTATTAATTGCTTGTTTTTCAATTTACGTTTCATGCTCAAGTACCCGTTTAGTGGCTACATGGAAGGATAAAAATTATGCCGGTGCTCCGCTTACGAAGATCATTGTTATAGGCATCTTTAAGAACCTGGAAAATCGTAAAGTTTATGAAAATGCTATTGTTAGAAAGATTAAAGAGCACGGTACGGAAGCTGTAGCTTCCCTGTCATTTATGGAACCTGATAAAGAATACAAATACAAAGAAATGGAGACTATTTTCAATGCACAAAAAATCGACGGTATTTTAATAGTTAGAATAAAAGGCGTGGATAAAAAAGAAGAGTATTACCCACCTGTTGAAGTATTAGTGCCTGAAGACCCTGATGTGATTTATTTTGATCATTATATGAGATTCTACACAGTGATGGAGGACCCCGGCTACCTGCAGGAGACCGATATTTTCCGCATGGAGTGCACTTTATATACCAACGATAACGATCATTTAATATGGACAACGGAAGCTAAAACAATAGAGTCGGATATTTCCGGAGAGGAGCCGGTAAATTCGTCTGATGACGCGGCTGAACTGGCAACACTGGTAACATTAAATCTTGAAAAGAATCACCTGATCAAATAGAAAATTTTAATATTACAAAGCCTGGTATTTCAAACCTTACGTTAAAATTTATATATGATCGAAAAAACATTTTTTAATAAATAATAAAAATATGGAGGATTATCATGTTAAAACGTTTCTATATCTATTTAGTTTGTATTGGATTATATGCAATCTTACCGGTTTCTCCCATTCCAGGCAATAGTTATTTGTCTTCTTTCATATCAACTGATGTATACGCAGCAGACTCAGCAGGACAACCGGACCTTAGCACGGCAATAGTGCGTGTGGCAAAACAGGCAATACCTGCCGTAGTGCATATCGAGGTAACGGAGACCCAGGAGATAGTAAACCCTATGCTTCCTTTTGAGGAAGATCCTTTTTTTAGACATTTCTTCGGTACACCAAAGAACGTGCCGAAAAAATTCAAACGGGAGCTGATGGGCCTGGGAACAGGTATGATAATAGATTCAAACGGCCATATAGTTACAAATAATCATGTAGTTGCCGGAGCCAGTAAAATCCAGGTACTTACTGCCTCAGGTGACCGGTATCCTGCAAAAATCGTAGGCACAGATCCCAAAACCGATCTCGCGGTAATCCGCATTTCAACTAAGAAGAAACTTCCATATTTGAAATTCGGGGATTCGGACAAAGTGGAAGTCGGCCAATGGGTTGTGGCCATCGGTCATCCGAGAGGCTTTGACCAGACCGTCACCCAGGGTATAATCAGCGCCAAGCACCGCACAGGGATATCGGATCCAAGCAGTTACCAGGACTATTTACAGACCGACGCTGCCATTAACCCTGGCAACAGCGGGGGTCCCCTGTTAAACCTTCGCGGTGAAGTGATCGGCATAAATGCTGTTATTGTTTCCGAATCCGGCGGATTTGAAGGCATAGGCTTTGCGATCCCGAGCGACATGGCTTCCTATATCGCGAAACAACTTATCGCGCACGGTAAAATACAGCGCGGCTGGCTGGCTGTAAGTATACAGGATATCACTCCTGAACTTGCCAAATCCATGAATCTCGGGAATACAAAGGGCGCGTTGATAGCTGAAGTAGTAAAGAAAGGACCGGCAGAAAAAGCCGGGTTGAAAAAAGGCGATGTAGTAATTGAATATAATGGAAAAGAGATCAAAGATTCCGGCACTCTCAGGAACGAGGTTGCCATAAGTACGATCGGCTCTGAAGTAAAAGTGGACATACTGAGAGATGGGAAAAAGATGGAACTCAGTGTTAAGATCGGCGACCTGGAGGATGCTGTAAAAATACTTTCCGCTTCAATCAAAGAACGCCTGGGTGGGGAATTCAGATCTCCGACAGATAAAGAGACGAAAAAATACGGACTGGAGTCCGGCCAGGGCGTTGTAGTCGTTAAAGTGGATCCCAAGGGGCCGCTTGCAGAGCCGGGATTTGAACCTGGTGATATGATTCTTGAAATCAACAGCCAGGCCGTTGAAGGCATGGACGGATTAATAAGCATATTGGGTACTATAAAACCCGGCCAGAAAGCAGCAGTACTTGCGCTCGATCACCGGACCGGGAATTCCGGCTATGTGCAGATTACAGTCAAATAATATATCCCGGGACATGACGGTCGTCTTTAATTTATTATTTACCTGGGAAGTTATTTGATGATATATGGCAAGAAAACGGCATCCGTTTGAACGCATTAAGAGGATATTCTTCGGCAAGGCAAAAAGCTTTTCTGATCCCAGGATATTCCACAAACTTTCGCTGATCGCGTTTTTTGCATGGGTGGGATTGGGCTCCGACGGGCTTTCCTCATCATGCTATGGCCCTGAAGAGGCGTTCATCACAATCCAGGGACACCCGCATCTTGCCATATTTGTCGCGCTTGGCTCGGTTATTACAATATTTATTATTACCGCGAGCTATTCTCACATTGTGGAACTTTTCCCTTCAGGCGGAGGAGGATACCTGGTTGCCAGCAAACTCCTCTCCCCTGTGGCGGGCATGGTTTCAGGATGCGCTCTTCTTATCGATTATGTTCTTACTATTACGATATCGGTTGCTAGCGGAGCAGATGCGATATTCAGTTTTCTGCCTGTTCAGTGGCAGGCTTATAAGCTGATAACAGCCATCGTGGTCGTTCTTATTCTGACCTGGATGAACATGAGAGGCGTAAAAGAATCCGTAATACCTCTTGTTCCCATTTTTCTATTCTTTATCGTTGCTCATATCTTTGTGATCATCTATTCGGTTGTATCGCATACCTCCGGCATCCCTGCCCTGATAAGCT
>CAZVYR010000066.1:0-9950 GCA_964631555.1 uncultured Leptospirales bacterium | reverse complement strand
CTGTTTCGGATATAGATAGAAGCTGCGTGGAACTCGGGATGCTGGGCATGCTCTTCCTGATCCTGAGAGCTTATAGCATGGGAGCCGGAACATTTACCGGAATAGAAGCAGTAAGTAACGGTATCCCGATTTTAAGGGAGCCGAAGGTAAAAACCGCGCGTCACACTATGCGATACATGGCAATATCGCTTTCAATAATGGTCTTCGGCCTTATGCTCGCGTATCTTCTGTTGGACGTAAAACCTGCTGCAGGTAAAACCCTCAATGCCGTATTGCTTGATACAATTACAAGTGCATAGAATAACGAAGCTGCGTATTATTTTGTTCTTCTAACCCTTTTCTCCGAGGCCATGCTATTATTCGTTGCCGCGCAGACCGGCTTTCTCGACGGTCCGCGTATACTTGCGAATATGGCACTGGACAGGTGGACCCCCGGCAGGTTTGCTGCCCTTAACGACAAGCTCGTAACCCAGAACGGCATCCTGATAATGAGCGCGGCATCAATAATCCTTATGCTCTATTCCGCAGGGTCAGTACGGCTGCTGGTAGTACTTTACAGCATCAATGTCTTTATCACATTTAGCCTTTCTCAGACGGGAATGGTGCGCCATTGGTGGAATAAGCGTCATGATAAAATCACGTGGAAGAAAAAACTCCTGGTCAACGGAGTCGGGCTCATATTAACGAGTTTCATTCTTATATCCGTGATAGTCCTGAAATTTAATGAAGGCGGCTGGATAACCATTGTCATAACATCCTCTCTGATACTGCTGGTTGTGATCGTAAAACGTCAATATAAAAAGACTGAAAAGATATTGAAAAAATTAAATAAGCTTACCGGAATAGCCGACCGTGACGAAATACCTGAATACATTAAAAAAGCAGGCGTGCAAAAACCTGCTCACGTATCCGGATCTTCTTTTAATCCTTCAGCAAAAACAGCAGCGCTTTTCGTGAACGGTTTTACCGGTACAGGATTGCAAACCCTTTTTACAATTCTGAAGCTATTCAATAATGTATTTGAAAATTATATATTCGTCCAGATCGGGCTTCTGGATTCCGGGACATTTAAAGGAAGAAAAGAAGTGGAGAATCTTGAAAATCATATACGGAACGAGGTTAACCGTTACGTTTCATATATGCAAAAACAGGGATATTATTCCGAAGGTATTACCGCGACTGACATAGACCTCGTGGATAAGGCTGCCGTTATTTCCGCGAGAATACTGAAACGATTCCCGGATACCGTATTTTTTTCAGGTCAGCTTGTTTTCCCTGCGAATACTTTTATGAACCGCTGGCTGCATAATTATTCCTCATTCGCCCTCCAGCGTAAATTCTATGAATTGGGAATACCGATCATTATTATCCCCATCAATATGAAATAATGCTTATGGTTTCGTTTTGCCGTCTCTTCGCAGCTCTCCTGGAGCATTCAATACCAACCGTCTTATTCTCAATGAAAAACCCCTATTTTTTTTATTGACATTATTAAACCTAATAAGCATATTAGCACTATCTAATATATATTAAAGATAAAATGGACAAACTAGAAAAATTATCTGAAATTCTTAAAGCTCTTTCCGATCCTACAAGGTTAAGAATCATTAAAATGCTGAAAGAATGTAACTGCATGTTATGCGTTAATGCCATAACTAATAAATTAAATGTAACTCAATCCGCAGTTTCTCAACACTTGCGTATACTGCGACAGGCAGGACTTGTCCGGAGTGAACGAAACGGATATTTCATCCATTATGCTGTCGATTTAAAAACATTTAATGAATTGAATGAACTACAAAAAACTATTCTCGGAATCGACTTAAGTAAAAACAAAACTTCTGTGAAGTGATATATTTAAAAATATTTTTTTATCAAATATATTAGTATATGCTTATATTTTAAAACAAAAAAAGGTGATTCAGATGTGTTGTTGTGAAAATAAACATAGCAATTCCGGCTCCAAAGTATGCATGAGTTTTTGGAGTAAAGAAAGAAAAATCAATGCGTTGGATAAGGAGCATTAAAATATGATTACAAAACGAATGAATAAAATTATATTTATTCTTGGTTTCCTTGCATTTTTTACAAACGGCGATAATTATGCGGCCGCCCCGTTATTAATCGATATTGCCAGAGATTTACATGTTAGTATCAGTTCCGCTGCCCTTTCGGTTACGTCTTACATGCTTTTCTTTGGATTACTTACAATTGTATTCGGCCCTTTAGGTGATAGATTCGGGAAATTAATGATACTGAAAATTACCGCCTTCGGTACTGCAGTTTTCAGTATAGTGTGTGCATTTGCCACATCTTTGCCCATGTTGATTTCTCTGCGTGCCGTAAACGGGGCATTTGCTGCCGGGATACTCCCTGTAACTATTGCTTTTGCAGGTGAAAATTCCGGGAATGATCTGAGACAAAATGTTATCGGCAGGGTTATGGGGATGATGTTTTTAGGCGGAGCTGTAGCCACAGTAATCGGCGGAGGGCTGGCCTTTGCTGGCTCCTGGAGACTGGTCTATTCTGTATATGGGATAGCTGAACTTACTTTAGCACTCGGGCTGCTGAAAATTGCAGATACAGGTTCCGGGAAAATTGATAAGCTGAGCTTCGGCAAGGTCTACAGGGAAGCTCTTTCAAATAGATCGTTATTAAGGATAATCTGCATTATGCTTTTAATAGGATTCAGTGTTATGGGCAGTTTTACTTATACAGGAAAACTGATTCAGAACAAAACAGGGTTCAACCTCCTGCTTGTTGGACTTATGTTAAGCCTTTTCGGGATCGGAACTTTAGCCGGCGGGAAAAATGCAGGTACAATCCGTAAAAAAATGGGGAACAGATTTCTTGTATTTGCAGGAATACTGGGTTTTATTTCACTGTTCGGACTTGCTTTTACAAATAATATAATAATAGCCGGAGCAGCTCTTATTGGATTCGGAATGTCCTTTATTTTTCTACAATCTACGCTCGTAACTACAGCTCAGGAATTATTACCGCATCTCAGAGGGACTGTAATGTCTCTTGCCTCATTCAGTATGGTCATTGGTGGCGGCCTGGGTACATTGATAAACGGGTTCATCCTTAAATATCAGGATATTGAGAGCATATTTTTTATTGCTTCAGGCACTTTAATACTGGCTGGTTTTTTAGCGGGATTAATTTTTAAGCAGATAGAAGACAGTAAATATGTATAAAAAATATATAGTAACGAATGAATTTCAGTTCCATAGTCGTCATAGTCGTATCATAGCCATTAAAAAGTCGTTCTCTTTGCTGAATTAAAATCCATCCCCTCCGTTTCAAAGTCGTACTTTATTCGCTTCCACTCCGTTCCGGAGTCGGGACTCCTTCGTCTATGCATCGTCCACTCGCCTTTAAAAAAGACGATCGTCCTTTATTACCCATGACTAACTCGCTTCCCCCTCCGTTTCCACTCCGTATCAGGTTCGCTTTTAATTACTCAGTTAGTCGACTGTTACCGGGAAAATCCGCGACCTCCAGCCAATATAAGATAAAAAAAACATTAACAAACCTCTTTGCGGGATAAAACTTAAAAAAAAATAGTATAAAAAATTATTTTTCTATTATATAATAATACATACTAAAACATGAAAAAATATAAAAAACCAACCCAATAATAGTGTATATTCAGGAGGCATTGATGTCTTATAAAACTTTTGCATTCAAGATGTTTATAAAAAGTGATTTTTACAACGCAATAGTAATTCTTCCAATGGTTTCTTATTTCGCATCAATAGCCGGTAATCTTGAAGGTGAGAAGTTAAAGATCCTGTTGACCTGGATTATTATTAACGCATCAGCGGCAGTACTGATTTCCTGGATTCCCAGGTATAGAAGGCTCGTCTCGCTTTTAAAATCGCTGGAGGGGGAAGACAGCAACCTTACGGAAGTCAAAAGAAACTCCTCTCCATACCGTCATTCACAGGTATTGTCAATGCTGTCAGATGGACTCTGGGGATCATAAGCTGTATATTTGAATGCTTAGTCATTGGAGAGCTGACACTCTTTGAAGTAATGCCTCTGGCTATGTCCATAATAATGATTCCGCTATGTGCCTTTCTCTTAGATTATTTCACCGCGGAAAACATGCTCGAGCCAATTTATAACAATAAAAATATGAAAAAAATACATCTGGAAATAGGAACATATAAAAAATTTCCACTATACATACAGATGACGCTTACGATTATTGCTGTCATCATCATCCCTCTTATAATGCTGGGCTACCTTTTTTATGTATCAAATGGTTTAAATATTAAATTTGCAAATGTAATCACACATATAATCACCATCGTAATCCTGCTCAGTATTGTTATTTTTATTTTTATTCTGGAATTTTCACGCAATGTGCGCAGGAATACTGACCTTATTAATAAATCATTTCTCCAACTGGAAAATGGAAATCTCGCGGGAGAACTTATTCCAATGGTTTCAAGAAACGAACTGGGCAATATGACCCAGTATATCAACCGCTTAATCAATACACTAAAAGATGTTATTACAGAAGTAAAAAATACTTCCAGTGACCTGTCAGTATCATCACAGGAATTATCACACTCAACAATAACATATTCAGAAAATGCCCAAAGCCAGGCAGCTGTTGCTCAGGAGATAACTGCCAGCACTGAAGAGCTGAACTCAGGTATGGATGAAATTGCAGAGAATACAAAAATGCAGCATAATAATGTTATTTCCTTATTAAATCGGATGAATGAACTTTCTCAGATCATTACCGGCATGGGAAATGAAATTGAAAAAAACATGACTGTGGTAAAAACAATCTCGGTTGACGCGAAAAAAGGTGAAGGTTCCGTAGTGCAAATGCATGATATCATGACAAGAATTTATTCCAGTTCGACACACATGATAGAAATACTTAAAATTATTAATGACATCTCCGATAAAATCAACCTGCTCTCGCTCAACGCGGCTATTGAGGCAGCCAGGGCCGGAGAATCAGGCCGGGGTTTTGCTGTAGTTGCAGATGAAATTTCAAAACTTGCAGATCAGACTGCACAGAGCGTTAAAAACATCGATACCCTTATAAAAGGAAACAACGTTGAAATTGAAACCGGTGTATCCGGTATGAAAAGCACAGTGTCCATTATTACAGGAATCATTAAAGGTATAAACCTGATAAATAATATGATAGAATTATTCAAAAACTCGATAACTGACCAAATTAATATTAACAGCACTATTACCGAAGACGCAGCTGACATAATCTCAAAGTCTGAACAAATATCCAATGCTACTGAAGAACACAAAAAAGCACTGAATGAAATCACAAAGTCAATCGCCAGTATCAATGAGACGACACAGTCATTTGCCAGTGGATCGGAAGAAATGGCCGGTAACAGTGAACACATGGCTTCCATGGCAGAAACACTGCAGACTAAAGTTGAATACTTTAAAATATCCTGAACAAATAAATAATCCCTGAAATATCTTTTTATTTCCCTGTCAAATCAACACGGTAAAACTGTAAAATCAGCAAACCCGGAGAAAAACCATGACTGTTAACGGCGGCTGGTATCCTTCAGCATGATAAAGAATTTATTACTACGATAATTAAACAGGTAAACCGATAATTCCAAAATAAAAACACAAGCGCTATGCAAACAGTAAATCCTTACACCATCGGTTCACAGGAGAAGCTCAGCCGGAAAGGCTGTCATTACGGCACATCCCTTTTCCGGATGAACCCCGTCCCGTTTCATTTTAAAACAAGTACATATCAATTTCTTAAATAACTACTTTGCAACAATCTGTGACCCCACGCTTACTTTTATTGATCCACCGCCTGCAGGATTTTTATATATCTGGCCGGTGACACAGACTTCTTTACCTTTAAAAAGATCAGCAGGCAATTTGCTTTTCATTGAATTGGGAATTTCTATTCCTACAGCACCAGGAGTCATTACTCCAACACCCATGCCGAGTATTGTTATTGCCGGGCCGAATGGAACTGCGTCAATAATCTTACCGCATACAGTCGCGGTTTCACCAATATGACTCTTCGCCTGCTGCCAGGTATACTCCTTACCTTCCCCTGCATTAAGATTAATACATACGACAACAAACATAAAGGCAAACACTAACGAAACAAAACTAATTTTTTTCATATTTATTTTTCCTCCGTTTTATTAACATCTGAAAAAAGTATTAAACCTTGTTGAAGCCTTTTGAAAACCGCGCTCATCACCTCCTTATTCTCAGGATATAAATATTATTCTCCATTGAAAGAATGGCGGATATATTGATAACTTCCCATTATTGGTAAGCAAGAAATTTTTATAAGAAAATTATTTTCCCGTGATTTTTTTTAGACTGAAGTGGCAATTAGTTCGATATGCAAAACAAAATGCTCCTTCTGCGTCAAATCCGGCTCTAAAAAAGAAATCTTTAACAAAATTTTATTAATTTAAAAATGTTATTCCACTTAAAATAATACTTAGTTGACAAATATATTATTACTTTCTATTTTTTTTACATTCCATTATTATGAGGTATTAATGCAGGATGTAAAATCTGACATTTGTCCAATGCCGGAACCGTTCTTAAATAAAATCGGGGTCATACTATTTTTAGCATGGCTGTTCTTTCTGGGTTTTGTAACCCGTGTTCTCTTTGCACCGCTTATGCCCGCTATTGAAGCTGATCTAGGAATCAGCCATAGCCAGTCCGGAATGCTTTTCCTGATGATATCACTCGGCTACCTGCTGGCACCTTTTTGCTCCGGGCTTATATCTTCAAAAATAAATCACCGCGGGACCCTTATACTATCTGCATGGATCGTCGGACTGATCCTCATGTCTTTCATTTTTATCAATAGCTTATGGGCTATTCGCGTTTTACTTATCCTTATCGGATTGTCAACCGGCATTCATTTGCCTTCGGCAATAGCAACCATCGGAGCGGAAATTCAGAAAACGGACTTGGGCAAAGCAATGAGTATACATCAGCTTGCCCCGCCTATGGGATTTATGTCCGCACCGTTCATCGCAGCAGTGCTGTTAAACAGATTCTCCTGGAGATATATCCTGCTGATCTGGGCTGTAATTTCACTTGCATCAGCCCTGGCCTACAGCATCAAAGGCAAAGGCGGCAACTTCCCTGGCCAGTTAACCAGTCCGAAAAACATTAAAGTTGTAGCATCCTTGCCATCGTTCTGGATTATGGTTTTGCTCATGGCAATGGCCATGGGGGGCAGCCTGGGCATATACACCATGCTGCCTCTTTTTCTTGTCAACGAACGGAACATGGAGCTCACAACAGCAAATACCATGATCGGAATTTCCCAGTTAATCGGACTGGCAACAGTGCTGTTGTCAGGGTGGATAGCTGATAAAGCAGGATTAAAGCGAACCATGGCAACGAGCCTGCTTGCTGCCGGTACAGCCACAATCCTGCTGGGAATATTGAACGGTCACTGGCTGCTGATGATCATTTTTATTCAGCCTCTTATAATAAATTCTTTTTTCCCCGGAGCTTTTGCTGCGTTGTCTGACGTTGCTCCTCCTGCAATGCGCAGCGTAGCCAGCGCTCTTGGACCGCCTCTATCTTTTTTAATCGGAGGCGGATTACTGCCTGCTGTCATCGGATACATGGGAGAGAATACCAGCTTTGCCTCCGGCATAATACTTGCGGGCATCTTCATGCTTGCCGGACCGCTGCTCATTATATTTCTCAACATTGGGAAATACAGCAATGAAGCAGGATGTTGATCGATACGTTATTTCTATATACAGAACATAATAGCGAGAAATCTTAAAAAAATTATAAAAAGTTTACTATGCTTTAAAAACAGTTTGCTTTATATTTAATTTTTGTTAAGGACATCCCGAATTACAATAACTCAAACCAATAATCCCGTGCATACGATCGGCAAACAGGTTGGAGAAATAATCCAGCTTCACAGAAACCTGGATAAAAAGAAAACCCGCGACAGAATAATAGAGCTTCTCCATCTTGTCGGACTATCCGAAGCCGAATCAAGACTCAACGCATATCCCCATCAGCTTTCCGGCGGTCAACGGCAGCGTGTAATGATCGCCATGGCCCTCGCGAACGATCCCGACCTGCTGATAGCGGACGAGCCTACTACCGCACTCGATGTCACAATCCAGGCCCAGATCCTGCAGCTTTTGAAAGATATCCAGGCGCGTACCCAAATGGCGATCCTGCTGATAACCCACGACCTGAGCATCGTAGGCAAGATAGCAGACCGTATTGCTGTTATGACCTCCGGTGAAATAGTTGAAACAGATAGAACAGATAATATCCTTAACAGGCCGAAACATGAATACACAAAACACCTGATAGAAGCCGAACCCAAAGGCGCGCCTTATGATATAGATAATGAATCTCCTGTAATAATTGAAATGGAAGATGTTAAAGTACACTTTCCGGTACAACGCGGAATATTAAGGCATACTGTTGATTATATACGTGCAGTTGACGGGGTAACAGATAGCGTCAGACGCGGACAGACAGTCGGAGTTGTCGGAGAATCCGGATCAGGCAAAACAACACTGGGCCCTGCACTTCTCCGCCTTGAAAAAAGCAGCGGAAAGATCGTCTTTTTGGGGAAAGAGATACAGGACATTGACTCAAAAACCATCAGGCCGGTGAGATGCGACATGCAGATCGTATTCCAGGACCCTTACGGTTCCCTGAATCCGCGTATGACTGTCGGTGAAATAATCGGCGAAGGGCTAAAAGTCCATGAACCGGAAATATCATATAAAGAACGCCGTGAGATCATCTCCGGTTCCCTTAAGGAAGTCAGGCTGACCATTGACATGATTGATCGTCTCCCGCATGAATTTTCCGGAGGGCAACGACAGCGTATAGCCCTGGCGCGCGCCCTGGTACTTAAACCGAAATTTATTATACTGGACGAACCCACTTCCTCTCTTGACAGGTCCGTGCAGGCGCAAATGATAGACCTCTTGCGTGAGATACAGGCAAGACATCAGATAGCCTATATGTTCATCAGCCATGACCTCAGGGTCGTTCGCGCATTAAGCCATTATGTGCTTGTTATGTGCAAAGGAAAGATCGTAGAACAGGGACCTACCATGCAGATATTCGATGATCCGAAAGAAGATTATACTAAGGCTCTTATAAGGGCCGCTCTGGAGGTCAAAGCTGTCCAGGGCGACGTCTGCTGATCAGAGACTGCAGATTTCCCATTTATAATCAATCTACAAAAAGTAACTTTCATTAACTCTTTTTACAGATCCTTTTTTTTACTTTCAATTTTACCAGAATCATGTATTTTATTATTATTATAAAAAATTCTTGCAAATAAAAATCCGCGTCACATTGTTTGTCACATTTTTCAGCTTTACAATGTGATATTTCATTACCCGAAATATCGCGCAGAAGGAGGCTATTCCAATACCCCCCCTGCTTGATTTCCCACACAATAAGGATCCTATTATGGACATGAAATTTAAAGATGTTATATCTTTGCTGAATGCTCCGGAAAACACTCTACGGCAATGGATTGATGAAAAAAAGATCCCTTTCTATAAGGTTAAAAATCAGTACTACTTTAACAAGTCCGAGATCAATGAATGGATTCTACGCAATAAGCTTGAGTTATCAGATAAAATACTCGATCTTAGGTTAACGGATAACCCTGTTATAATAACAGATCTTATAAAAAAAGGCGGAGTGCATTTTAATATTAAAGGAAATAATCTTATCGACGTTATTAAAAAGACAATCAGAGTTATACCTGTTCCCTCGGATATCACAAAGGAAGAAATAGAATCCACGCTTATTGAACGCGAATCAATGATGACAACGGCTGTTGGAAACGGTATCGCTTTTCCACATCCCCGTAATCCGATTATAGCCGACGCCGACAACGAACAGATTATCGCCTACAGCAAAACCGATGAAGCAGGGAG
>CAZVYR010000065.1:10441-14408 GCA_964631555.1 uncultured Leptospirales bacterium | reverse complement strand
TCATTGCCCGTATTAAACAGCCATCAGCGCAAGAAAAACCGCCACCGCGAATGCATCTGTAATCAGAGGTATCATGCCGTTCCAGTAACTTGCGGTATCATTCAGACGATAATAAAGCACATAACAAATCAAGCCGACTATATAGGCAATTCCTATAAGAATTGACAGGATAGCCGTACGTCCAACACCAAAACGCCTTATACCATACAGAGTAATTACAGCAGATAACTCCAGCGCTGTCCATACATGTATTAACATAAGCTCTGATGTCATTCTCCGGTGAAATATAATGCTTGTAATCGCGAGCATAATAAAAAACAATACTCCAACGCTTATCGCGATATATTTGACAGACAAACTATCTGAATCAGGAGAAAGTGAGTTAATACTATATGACATCAATACAATCGCGGCAATTCCTGTAATAAAAGCAACAGTGAGGTAGAATCCACTGCTTGCCGATATGCCTGATGAGCCAGGACGATATGAGACAACCCACCAGGCAAGATAAAACAGAGTGCAAAATAAAAGCAAAAGATTACCAATGAATAGTTCCCAGATCGAAGCTGTAAAATTATGGAAATAGTTCATAAAGGTCTCCTTTAATTACAGATAAAACACGGTGTTGAGCTTTATTTGTCTGATTCTTATTTAGGCGGAACACTGGAAAAGGCATTCATTCCGGACATAGCGATCTGAAATACCGGCCTGTCGATTTTCCTGAAAAAAAGCCCGCCATGTTTGACCCCTGCCGCTATATTTATAAAACATGTTTTGGTAATAATCATCTTCTCACTGCCAATGACGAGATCAATTTCCGCTCCCAGATTATCAGGATCGCCCATATCACTGCCTACTAATAGTATGGCATACTCTTAATAAAGCCATATTTTAATACTTCTCCTGGGGATCTGTGATGTAACTTTTAATCAATATATTAATACTTACCAAATGACAATCAATTTTTAAGATACTTTTAATAGACATGAGAATAAAATTAATAACTCTTACTTAAATCTCATTAACCAGAGTATTCCTGATACTTATTATTTATTAAGTATTATCCGCAAAATTGAAAATATTACTGCGAAAATAAGATGCAGTCGATCTGCATCATTTTGAGAATAGAATTATGCTTGGCTTTCCTTCTGCAGGAGGAGAAAGGGTAAATTGGGAATATTATTCTTATCGTATTGGGCTGTTTTCTGTATTTTTAAAAAAATTGCTGGATAATATTATTCTGACATTTCAAAATTTTTTCAGATCTTCTGTATTGCATTTTTAATTTGTTTGTTTTATAAAGGATTGTTCATGAAAAGAAAGGTGGTTTTAAAAAAATGAACTATGATCTTTTTCTCAAATCATTAAGCCGATATGTAATGGCAATCGTTTGTATCTGTTTTTATATTTTACTTGGGTGCAGTACTGGTCAGTTGACCGGAAATAACTCCGAAGGATATTCTCTTTCACCCGGTGCTTCCCGTATTGGCAAATCTTTTTTAAGAGCAGCATCCAGCCCGCTTACATTGGTTCCTGCGTTTGGTGCTGCGGCGACATTTTTCAGCGGAAACGATAAACATATTTCCGATTGGGCATACTCTCATACACCGGTTTTCGGCTCGCGGGAACAGGCAAAATCATTCAGCAATTATCTGCTGATTGCTGCTGGAGGTTCTGCCATTACAGCCATGACAGCTCAGGTATTAACAAATCCAGGGAGCTCAGACGGATACTGTTATCCTGCCGGAGTAACCTTTGCTTCTGCCGGGATTGCAATAGGCAGTACGGCTCTGGTTGTTGAACCATTGCAGATAAATTCCGGACGTGAAAGACCAAATAAAAGTGATAACCTGAGTTTCCCTTCCGGCCATGCTTCTTACTGCACTGCTATTGCGACAATTGCCTCGTACAATGCCGCCCTTCTGCCGGTATCATCCGGATATAGAATATCATGGGAAGCCGGTACATACGCGCTGGCCGCGGGCACGGCATGGGCACGGGTAGAGGCGGGAAAACATTATATGTCCGATGTGCTGGCAGGCTGGGCAATCGGTCATTTCTTTTCACAACTTGCATGTGAAGCATTTCTCGGCAGTAGTGCTGATTCTATTGCAAACAAGTTCGATCTTCAGTTGAATCCTGTGCCCGGTCATCTCAGCCTTGGAGTTGGATTTTCAATGCCATTATCTTTGCGGTAAAGATTTAATTATAAGTATATGTTTCCTTCACTAAAAAACCAATAATTACTATAGAGATCAATGACATTATTCCCCCAAATATAAAAGGGCTTGCCGGAATATATGAAAAAAGCAGTCCTGCGATAAGACTTGCCGGAAGCAGACCAACTCCGACAATAGTATTATAGAAACCAAGCGCGGTTGCTTTAGATTCCCTGGGTGAAATATCAGAAACAAAGGCCTTTTCAACACCTTCGGTCATTGCGTAATAAATACCGTATACCGGCCAAAAAATCCAAAGCAAATAATCTGATCCTGGTTTAATAAATCCAAACGCAAGATATACAATTGAATATAAAACATATCCGGAGATCAGCAGCTTTTTCCTTCCTATTTTATCAGAGAGTTTTCCAAAGGAGCTTGAAAAAAGGGAAGAAGCCAGGTTAAAGATTATGTACATAAGAATTACTGATGACAGGCCCGAACCCGGATTCCTGTCTTTAAGCAATTCGGTACTTCTGAGCAGCAGGAATTGGTTTGATGAATTACCGATTGTAAAAATAAACAGCGCAAGAAAAAAAATCTGAAGGTTCTTATCATACTTTCTAAAATTCAAGTTTGGCTTTGGTTTGACTTTCCCGTTTAATTCAGCATGAACTTTTTTTTCCTTTATAAAAAATAGAAAAATAACGCCTATTAATGCGGGGACCAATGCGATCATGAATATCGGATAAAATGCCTGCGGAGTATTCATTTTATCAGCACTTGGAAAAATATATTTCAGAAGGAAGAAGCTCAGCAGAGAACCTAAAAATGCTCCCGCAAAGTCCATGCCTCTCTGGAAACCGAAAGCTTTCCCCTGTTCTTTCTTTGGAGTTGATTCAGAAATTAAAGCATCTCTCGGAGCAGTTCTTATACCTTTACCGATCCTGTCGAAAATCCTGGCAAACAATACGGATGTCCAGAACGGAATAAAGTAAAGTATTTTAGCCAGCATTGAAAGCGAATAACCGAATATTACAGGAGTTTTTCTTTTTTGAATCCTATCCGAATAATATCCGGAAAAGACTTTCAATAAACTTGCAGTTGATTCAGCAATACCTTCAATTATACCAAGCACAGGGCCCAGAAATGTCGCCTGTGCCTTCATTATTACTGCAATAAATGCCTGCAGGAGAGGATAGATCATTTCACTTGATACATCTGTAAAAAAAGAGGTAAACCCTGTCAGAATAACATTACTTCCATACTTTGGCTGCTTCTTCATATTACTATTTTCCTTAGTTGACTTGTTTTTTTACAATTAAAAAATATATTTAAACTTCATGCTTTTTCGATCCTTGAGTCAAGGCGCGCCTGAATCTGCATTATCTTCTCCTCGTTGTTTCTAACAATGATATGAGACGTTTGTACGAACACATATTTTTCTGAGAAAGTATGCCGGGAATATTTGCATTACTTTTTCTTATATCCTGATGGGATATACTCTGCCTAGAGAGTTATAGTTATCAGCGCATAGAACTTAAGCGGTTGAGAAAAAAAACAGGAGCAGAATAAACATTTTTACTTTTATTTTCATATTCCCTCATAACATTTAAAATTCATTTTAATTTTAATGATATTGCAGGAAGATATATAACTAAAATTAATTATAATATATGAATTTCACATTTTTCCCATTTACTGATTTTGAAATAACAGAACATTACGAATGTCAATAACAATATAATTTATGTTTTAAAAAAATAAACAGATTGAAAGGAGTGTTATGCATACATCAATTTCTCTTC
>CAZVYR010000065.1:0-10431 GCA_964631555.1 uncultured Leptospirales bacterium | reverse complement strand
CAGCTTGCGGGATAGGACGTTTTTGTTCAATAGCAGTTTCAATCCATTCTTTTAAAATCACTCCAACATTAGCAAGTGCTTCTTTATGAGTTTTACCATATATATGTAAACTTGATATTCTTCAAAGGATTTAAGACTTGATGCGCTTTGCTAAGTTGCGTCTGCAGCGATTATTTTACCTTTTAATAATTCTTGCTGTACAATAATTTTACTGCGT
Organism: uncultured Leptospirales bacterium; assembly: GCA_964631555.1. Classification (GTDB taxonomy): domain Bacteria; phylum Spirochaetota; class UBA4802; order UBA4802; family JAFGDQ01; genus CAZVYR01. The sequence continues at coordinate 10,214 of CAZVYR010000065.1, read as the reverse complement.
TTTCTGAAAAATGCCTGCCAATCGGTCATTCTTTGTAAAACCGGCCTATTCCATCTTTCCAGGTAAACAGCCCTCGTGTTATTTTTAAAAAGCAAACATAAAAATAGATTTGACTTTAGTAAATTTTAGCATATTGATATACTTATCAATATAATGCAACGGAAAATGCAAACTGAAGAAATAATAAAGGAATCCCGGTCAGGCGAAGTACTGTCAAAAAATAAACTTGTTTATCTGCTTGGTCTGGCGGCAGATTCTACTGAAACGTACATGGTTATGGCTGAAGCCAACCGTATTTCAAAGGAGCTTTCGGACAGCAAAGCTGAAATACATGCGCAGTTTGCGCTAAACCTCGCACCATGTTCCTGCAACTGTCTCTTCTGCTCATTCGCAAAAATTAATAGTGTCTTCAGCAAGTCTACTGAACTTGACCTGGAACATGCTGTTGCGTATGCCCGTCAGTTCGAGACAGACGGCGCAAATGCCGTGTTTATAATGTCAACTGCCAATTATCCATTTGAACGATTTATTGAAATTTCAAAAGAAATAAGAAAAACTCTGAAATCTGAAACATTATTAATTGCCAATGTCGGCGACCAGAATCTAAAAGATGCTGTCAGGCTGAAAGATGCCGGTTTTACTGGAGTATATCACGCAGTCCGCCTTCGCGAGGGAAAAGACACCGGCATTTCAGTTGAGAAAAGAATTCAAAGTATCAATAACTTCAAAGAAGCAGGGCTCAGTATCGGAACATGCGTCGAACCGGTTGGCATGGAACATACCAATGAAGAACTGGCTGATATGATTGAATTAACAGCCTCATTTAATCCCAGTTTCAGCGGTGCAGCAAGGCGAATCGCAATCCCGGGAACCGAAATGGAAAAACGCGGAACCATCAGTGAATTGCGCATGGCCCAGATAGTCGCGGTGACAAGACTGGGAATGCCGCGTAATGTAATGGGCAACTGTACACATGAACCCTGTACATTAGGTGCAATCGGCAGCGCCAATCTTTTCTGGGCTGAAGTCGGCGCTAATCCGCGTGACATTAAAGAGAAGACTGAAGAAGGCAGAGGTGAAACAGTAGGCAGTTGCCGGACTATTTTTCAAGAAAGTAGTTGGGACGTCTGGAACGGCCCGTCACGCTACTACAATGGTTTTTAATATTTATAAGTTAAGTAACCCGCGAAATAGTGGACAATAATCATTGTTATGCCTGTGTTGCCGGATCTGTTTCTTCATATCAGAGCGTCACTAGTTAAAAGAGATACAATGATATCAGTAATTATTCCTGTTTATCGCGAGAGTATGCGAATAAATAAAACGATCGAATTTGTTAAACAGGCATCCGGCGGCATTAAACACGAAATTATCGTAACTGACGGAGATCCGTCCGGAAGTACAATCAAGCATATAAAAAATAACGGGATTATTAAACTGACTGTCCCAAAGGGCAGAGCGCTTCAAATGAATGCAGGTGCGGCACGCGCGCGCGGAGATATACTCCTATTCTTACATGCAGATACAAAATTGCCTGTTAACGCGTTCAGGAAAATAATTGATGCTCTTTCAGACGGCTGTATTATAGGCGGCGCCTTTAATCTTGGGATACAGGATCCGAATTTGATATTCAGAATAATTGCTTTTGCCGCATCATTAAAACATCGTTTCACCCGGATTCCGTACGGCGATCAGGCGATTTTTATGCTAAAAAAATATTTCGAAGATATCGGAAGATATCCGGAAATACCTTTGATGGAAGATATTGAATTAATGAAGCGTATAAAAAAGCGCGGAGATCGTATTATTATATTCAATGAAGCTGCACTCACATCATCGCGCAAATGGAAGGCAGAGGGAATTATTTTTACGATAATCCGGAACTGGACAATACAGGCACTTTATATGTTCGGTTTTCCTCCGGAACGCCTGGTAAAATATTATTATAAGAGAAATGAGCGTTAGATTATTTGCTGTTGCTCCGCGCTTGATAAACCCCTATAATCTTTCTCAAGGACGAATATAATTTTTTGTAAGGATTTCCCTATGATAAAACGAATCCTGATGATATTATATGTTCTGTTTATAATTCTTTCTCAGCTTGAAGGCAAGGACCAGCAGGATTTTCTTGATGATTTAGATTCCTTTGAAAACCGGAAGCCTCTTACATTTCCCCAAATACACATACACAGCAAATGCACGATCTCAAAGGAAAACAACAGCAATATTCCGGAGGCTTCAGCCGAATGGACGATAATAAACTGATCCTGTTTTTAAAATATCCTCAGCCCGGACAGGTTAAAACACGTCTGGCCGCAGTATTAGGTGATGACTTCACTCTGGAGCTTTATAAATGCTTTATTTCCGATATCTCCGCAATGATTCATGCAGTCAATGCGGATTCTGTGATACTGTATTCCGGGCCTGAGGATATATCTTTTACAGAGTTTCCTGATAATAAAATAATTCTTCAGCGGGGTAAAGATATTGGCGAGCGAATGTACAATGCGTTTCTTGATGTTTTTTCAGAAGGCGCCGGAAAATGCGTCTTAATAGGGAGCGATGTGCCTGATATAACCGCCGGGTTATTGCAGGATGCATTTGACATACTGGAACGTTCTGACGTGGTTCTTGGGCCAAGCACGGACGGCGGATACTATTGCATTGGTTTTAAGCATAACAACCTTAATAAATCTGTTTTTGAAAATATTCCATGGAGTACTTCCCGCGTCTTTTCGGAAACGATTAGAAGTATGAAAAAAGCCGGTCTTAAAGCAGGATTTCTTTCACGGTTATCCGATATAGATGACTTTAATGATTTAAAAAAATTTTATAATGAAAAAAAGTCTGATTCCGCGTCTTCAGAGACCATGAAATTTTTAAATAGTCATCAGGAGTTAATAAATGAAATTTGATTTTGATCTTATAATATTAGGAGGCGGAGGCGGAGGAATTACTGCCGCTATGCTGGCGCACGGTCTTGGAAAGAAGACTGCCATAATAGACAAAAAAAGGTTTGGCGGTGAATGTACATGGTCAGGCTGTGTTCCAAGCAAAACGCTGCTTCATTCTGCTAAAATTGCGGCACTCGCACAAAACCTCGATAAATACGGACTCTCTGCTACTAATCAAATTCACGTGAACAGCAGTTCTGTGATGAATTCAATCCGCAGAACCGTCAGTGAAATTTACGAGGATGAAAAGCCGGAGGTTTTTACCAAACTCGGTATTACTGCGATTGAAAACGCATCAGCGCATTTTATTGATGCGAATACAATCGAATTAAATGGTTCAAGAATGAAATCGCGGAAATTCCTTATTGCCACCGGCTCATCTCCGGCACTGCCGCCGGTAATAGGCCTTACCCAGGTACCTTATTATACAAATGAAAATATTTTTTCTCTGGAAAAACTTCCGGCATCAATGATCATTATGGGCGGCGGACCGATAGGTGTTGAGCTTGCTTCCGCGTTTAACAGGCTTAGCGTCAAAGTAAGCTTAATTGAAATGACTAATACCATACTGATACGTGAAGATCCTGAGCTAAGCGGAATGTTGACAGGCATTCTTGAAAAAGAAGGAGTAAAAATATTTACCGGAAGCCGGGTAATGAGCGTTGAAAATCCGGCGACTCCGACAGTAATATTTGAAACTGCCGGTGTACAGGATAAAATATCCGCAGAAGCGATTTTAATTGCAGCAGGCAGAAAGCCCAATATCGAAGGCCTTGGATTTGACAAAATCGGAGTAAAATATGATGGACGCGGCATTTCAGTTAACCGGTATCTCCGTACAACTATAAAGAATATTTATGCTGCCGGCGATGCAGCCGGACCGTTTCAGTTCAGCCATATGGCAAATTACCAGGCAATCCTTGCAGTATCGAACGCTTTTTTACCGGTAAAAAAGCGTGTGAACTATGAAGCAGTTCCATGGTGTACCTTTACAGACCCTGAACTCGCAAGAAGCGGGCTTACCGAACCGGAAGCCCGCGAACGTTTCGGCGACAGAGTACGCGTATACCGTGTCCCGTATTCCGGTCTTGACCGTGCCCGGACGGAAAAATCCGAACATGGTCTTGCGAAATTCGTATGTTCCGGAAACGGTAAAATACTCGGCATACATATTCTCGGCGAACGGGCCGGGGAAGTGATGCATGAAGCGCATGCCGCCCGGACATTAAATATCCCTCTTTACGGGCTTAATTCAGTAATACACACATATCCTACTTATTCCGAACTTGTGAGGGTGGCAGCCCGGGCCGCATATATTGACAGGATACAGAATAATCTTATTGTACGCCTTGTGAAAATATTCAGGAGATCCAAATGAAAACGAATTATAAGAGAATTATTGTAGCATTATGTTTTGTCGCATTTATTATATTAATAAGAGTTTTCAGACTTAACGAATTACTGAGCTTTGAGACTTTCCGACAGTACCGCGACCAGCTTTTATCATTTACATCCGGGAATTATTTTTATACTATAACGATTTTTATTTTGATTTATATTGCAGTGGTGGCTCTTTCTATTCCGGGTGCTACAATACTTACTCTTGCCGGAGGATTTCTTTTCGGATTTACCGGGGTGATCTATGTAAACATCGGTGCAACGGCCGGTGCTGTTCTTGTTTTTCTTGCAGCCCGGTATATCATCGGTGACTGGATTCAGAATCGTTACGGTGAAAGATTTGCCGCATTTAATAAAGAAATAGCTGAAAACGGGTATAATTATCTTCTTACGCTTCGTTTTATCCCGCTTTTTCCGTTTTTTCTGATTAATATTTTTGCCGGACTTACCCGCGTTCCGCTCCTAACCTTTACGTGGACGACCATGGTCGGAATACTGCCTGGTTCCTTTGTATATATCTATATGGGTCATCAGCTCGAAACTATTGATAAACCAGGCGACATACTTTCATGGAAGATTATACTGGCGTTTGTGCTGCTCGGGCTTTTTGCGTTAAGTCCGGTAATTATTAAAAAATTTATTAAATCTAAAAAGGGAACCTGAAATTTAAATTGAGGCTGATATGCGAATTGAACTAGTCGTAATCTATTTTATTATTATATTGCTTGGAATAAGCTGTTCCGGACGGCGGCCGGCGAATATTGGTTTATCAGATGAAAGGCTTGCCCCATGCCCTAATACTCCTAATTGCGTTTCTTCGTTCGAGAGTGATAAGGAGCATGGTGTCGCGCCCCTGTCCTACAGTGATACGGCCCCGGAAGCCTTTGCAAGGCTGCGAAAAATTCTTTCTGGAATGAAGCGTACTGCGATCATTACCGAAAAGAAAAATTATATCCATGCTGAAGTCACATCATTTCTTTTTCGTTTTGTAGATGATATTGAATTCTATTTCCCTGCTTCTGAAAAGATAATTCATGTACGTTCAGCATCCCGTATCGGGCATTCCGATCTCGGAGTAAACCGCAGACGCGTGGAAGATATCCGGGAAAAATTTTCCAGACAATAAAAATATGCGTATTAATAAAGGCGGTATAAAATGAAACATCTGGTTCTGGCAGGAGCGGGTCATGCTCATCTTATGACACTGACCAATATCCGGCGTTTTCTTGAAAAAGACATCGAGGTGACAGTGATAAGTCCTGATGCCTACCATTATTACTCAGGAATGGGGCCTGGCATGCTTTCCGGAATATACAGGCCGCAGGATGTGAGATTTAATATGGAAAAACTCGTGGAAAATTCAGGTGCTGAATTTATAGCAGGAAAGGCAGTTAAGATATTTCCTATTAAAAAGGAAATCGAGCTGGCAGACGGGCAGAGAATCCGGTATGATCTGGTCTCTTTTAATACCGGAAGCATTATTCCCGACGGACCGTTCACTGAACAGGAGAATATAGTATATATAAAACCTATAGTGAACCTGCTGAAGGCAAAAGAAAATATACTTGCAAAACTGAAGAAAAGCCGGATGAAGATAATAGTCGCTGGTGGCGGAGCCGCTGGCGTTGAAATAGCAGCGAACCTGAGGAGGCTTGCCCTGGATAATAACGGCAGGATGGATATCAGCCTTATCAGTGGAACGAAAATCCTTCCCAGGTTCAATAAAAAAGTGCGCAGGCTTGCGCTGAAATCCTTTATAGAGAGGGATATTGAAATAATTGAAAATTCCATGGTATCGGATGTAAAGGAGAATGAGCTTGTGCTTGATAACGGACAGACAATGCGCTTTGATATTGCTTTCAATGCTATTGGAATAAAACCGTCGACAATATTCAGGGATTCGGGTATCCCGGCCGGAGAAGACGGGGGGCTGCTGGTAAACAAATACCTTCAGTCAGTCGAATACCCGGAGATATTCGGAGGCGGTGACGCGATCAGTTTTGAACCGCGCGCTCTTGACAGGGTCGGCGTTTATGCTGTAAGACAGAATCCCCTGTTACTAAATAACCTTCTTGCAACAGCCGAACACGGGAATCTGAAAGAATTTATTCCTCAGAAGAAATATCTCGGCATACTCAATATGGGTGACGGCAGGGGGCTGCTATTCAGGGGATCATTCGTATGCAAAGGCAGGTCTGCTTTTATCTTTAAAAATTACCTGGACAATTCATTTATGAAGAAATTCCAGGTCTCCGGGGAGCGGGATGAATGATTTTATAAATAATAAAATAAGAGGATTCTATGGGACTGCTGAATTATATTAAACGTGTACGGTCAATTTCGTCGGATGAATTCAACAAAAAGTTCGGGAAAATGAAACCGGATGAATTCAACCTGATCGATGTAAGACAGCCAAAGGAATACAGCGAAAAACATATTCCGGGCGCAGTTCTCGTGCCTTTGGGGGAACTGCAATCCAGGTTAAACGAGTTCGACAAAAGCAAGCCCACTGTAGCTTACTGAGCTGCGGGAGTTCGCAGCCGTGCAGCTGCTTCAATATTGTCACAGGGTGGATTTAAAGAAGTATACAGCCTGGCAGGAGGAATAAACGCATGGCAGGGCATTGCGGCTATAGGCGCTCCTGAATGGGGCATGGCTTTTTTCAAAGGTTCAGAGGATCCCGCAGAGCTGACAGCGCTTTCCTGGGCAATGGAAGAGGGAAGCAGAAAATTTTATGACGAACTTGCGCAATCCGGTTTTGATCCAGGGATTACGGAAACTTTTATCAGCCTGAGAGCAGCGGAAGAAAAGCATAAAGATATGTTAACCAGCCTTTATTACGGAACAAAAACTTCCGGCAGGGCCAAAGAATACCCTGATTATTTCTCTTCACCTGATGAAGCAGGAGAGGTAATTGAAGGCGGGTTCAAGCTGGGCGAGGCTGTCAACTGGGCAAAAGGTCAAAAATCCGCAAAGATTTATGAATTTTCCATGATGATCGAAGCGCAGCACTTTGACCTTTACACAAGAATGGCAGGAAACGCGCGTAATGAAGAAAGCAAAGAAATATTCAGTAAAATCGCAGCAGAGGAAAAAGGACATCTTGCTATGCTGACTGACAGGTTTGAAAATGAGCTCTAATCACTGTGGTTTAATTCCCCGCTGCTTGCGGCGGGGTTCTTCATTTAAATATCATTTTCAATAAAACACATCGGATCTTTTTCAATGAAAATATCAAGACCATGACTCAGAGCTACAGCGGAACAGCCGCCGCAAACAGGCCTGATTGAACACTGAGCGCATGCCGAAGTTCCCAGCCTGTATTTTTCAGCAATTGCGGAATCATATATATCCGCCAGACTTTCCGTATGAATATTCCCGATCAGAGACGGCATTTTTCTGCAGGCATGTACTTCGCCGTCTGAGAGCAATGTCACAAAATTGAATGCTGCACCGCACCCAAAACCCGTGCATCCTCCGAAAAGTTCCGATCCTTCCTTTAATTTTATTATATTAAACAGATTATCTTTTATACCAAAAGCAGAGTTATCTTTATGTGCGGAATAATATTTTTTCAGAAAAGCTATATATTCATTTTTATCCGGCAGAGAAAGATTCGCGCCCTCGCCGAATGCAGCGAGCCTGTTAAACGTGAATTTATCGGTTTTATCCTGCAAAAAATCAGCAAGAGGAAGAACCTGTTTTAAATTATCCTTTGTCAATGTGAGCATTACCATTGAATAAATATTGTACTTTTTAAGAAGATCTAGGAACTCTATAGTCCTGCGGAAATGACCTTTCCCCCTTATATAATCATCATGTTCTTCAAGACCTTCAAGGCTTACCTGGTAAAACTCAGGCATTTCGATCTCCAGTATTTTTTCAATTTCCAAATGTGAGACCGGGTTCCCGAGTATGGCCAAATACAATCCCCTTTCTTTGCCGGCCTCATAAAGATCAAAAAAATCCGGATGAAGAAGGGGGTTTCCACCTGTAAAAGAGATCTGTCCTCTCACATTTCTATTATCACAAAAATCCCTGAATTCATCAATGATCTTTAATCCGGCTTTTAATTCAATTGCTGATCTGTCAGAGCGGTCATAACAATGCCTGCATTTAAGATCGCATTTTTGAGTTATGTGCCACTGGAGGGTAAAAAAATCAGCGGTGAAATTCTCATCACCGAAATTGTCCCCTTTTGGAAATTTATCCGGGTCTCTGGATATATGTGAAGCAGGTTTAATAATAAGCCCGTTACCGACAGCATTATGAATAATATCTTCAATAGCTCTTAATGATAGGCCGCTGGAATTTTGCAATTCATTCAAATCAATATTTTCCGCAATTATCTTCAGAACAAGCAGATCATTACTCTGGGCTTTCATAATCTTTATTTTTCCGGATTTATTATTTTTATATAACAAAACGTATTCCGGGCTATCAGCAGGCAGAATATCAGCAGAATCGCTGTTATTGAAAAAAGCGGGAAGTCCTTTCCAGAATACTTCAAGCAAATTAACGGTTGGGTTTATAACAAATGTATCGGGATCTGATTCTGTTAAATTATTATTTTCAATTTCCTTAAAAAAGAACTCAAGGCGGGCAAGATCAGGCAAAAATTCCAATCCTTCTTTACCGGGCCATTTTTTTAGAAATTCAAAAAATTCTGATATTGATAATATCCCGGATAGTTCTTTAAGGAAATTTAGTTTTTGCCTTTTCTCAATAAGTTTAAGAGTTTTCGGGAAATATGAATTGAGTTCCGTTTTATTTATTCTCAAAGTCGACTGTGTAACAGACATAATCCGCCCTGAGTATTATTTACCATACGACCGTACGGTTACTTACTACCGCTTCAGCTACTGCCTGCAGGTTTTTCTACATCAGCGACTTTTTCTGCTTGTGGTTGCTGGACGCCACCGGCGTCTTTTTTGTCGGTTCACGCGCTGGCAGTTTTGCTGCAGCTTACAATAACTGGAAGAGCGGTAAGAAGAGTAGCAATGCTGATCCCTGCCAGCATTTTTTTAAGCTTCTCAGAATCCATACTGACCTCCGTTTTAGTTTTATAACATCAAATAAATAATACATATAATATATTTGATGTCTGTCAGGAACTGACCTTATCATATTATTAATAAAACATCAATTAAATTAATAATTTGAATAACCGTTTCCTTAGAAATCGTTATACCGCGAACCGATCGTTTCTCCCTTCTCCTTCTGCACATTATGAGGTTTTTTAATTGGATAATATTACAATTATCATATTACTCGGTTTCCTGATAACCCTGGATAAAATTCATCTCCGAAATTTCATTCATAAAATGATAAAAAAATAAATCCTTTCTCGCTTAGAGATATTTTATCTGCATTTCGTTCCTTCCGCTCCGTTTCCCATCCGTATCTCCTTCGTCTAGGCGTTGTGCCATCGTCTTTTTTAAAAGGCGGACATTTAAAAAAGACTGCCTTCTTTAAAAGGTGATCGGCCTTTATTAAAATTGTCTGACTCGCTTCCTCTCCGTTTCGAAACCGGATATGTTCCCAATAAAAGACAATATTTACACACTCTTTTACAGACAAAAGGTTCCGAACCCGTGAGAAAGCTAAGCAAATAGTTTTTGAATATTTTGAATTAAAAAACCGGTTAAAAATTGTGCATCTAACAGCAGATACTCATACATATAACAAATTCACATACTATGCAGGTCGTAATTTTTTTTTTGTATAGTTTTTTTATCCACTCTTTCATATAATAAAATTTGACAGAATTTCAGAAATAACTGTTAGTTTTTACATACAGAAAAAATCATATACGTACTTCCGGAGATATTATGAAATATAATTTTAACATTGTACATGAAC
>CAZVYR010000064.1:0-14464 GCA_964631555.1 uncultured Leptospirales bacterium | reverse complement strand
GGATATAAAGCGCCCTGAACTTACAGAAAAAGAAATTGCCCATCTTGCAGAACGCGGAATACACCATGTACTCAACTGCCCTGACATTGAAGCTGCAAAAGAAATGTACAACAAGATCATAACTGTCCGCGACACAGGCGACTCAAGCGGAGGCCTTGTCGAAGTCGTTGCTACCGGAGTCCCGGCAGGGATGGGCGAGCCCGTATTCAGCAAGCTTGACGGCGAACTCGGCAGAATGATGAGCATCGGTACAATCAAGGCAGTAGAGATCGGCGCAGGCATGAAGGTCAAAGACATGACAGGCAGCACATGCAACGACCAGATACGCGTTAAAAACGGTAAAGTCGTTTTTGAAAGCAACAACAGCGGGGGAATAACAGGCGGCCTCACAACAGGGCAGGATATCGTGGTCCGTCTCGCTGTAAAGCCCACCCCGACAATTGCCCGCCCGCAGAAAACCATTGACAAGGTATCACTCAAGAACGCAGACCTGAGCGCAGTTACCAGGAGAGACCCGACAATCGTATCAAGGGTATGGCCGGTCGCCGAAGCATTTACCGCGATAATCCTGCTCGACCAGTACATGATGCATCTTGGATACCAGGGGCTGATTAAAAATAAATAAAAAATATAGATATTAAAATGAATATATTACTGACAAACGACGATGGAGTACACTCAGAAGGCATCAATGCATTGTATGAAACATTTTCCGAACATTACAATGTCTATATTATAGCACCTGACGAAGAGAAAAGCGGATGCTCAACTGCAGTATCTTTTAAAAAACATTTAAAGATAATAAATATTGCCGAAAAAACATACTCAGTGCAGGGTTTTACTGCCGACTGCGTAAATATAGGGATCAAAAGCGGAATAATACCGGACATCGACCTGGTTATCTCAGGAATAAACCATGGCCCGAACCTCGGTGATGATATTTATTTTTCAGGAACTGTAGGAGGCGCGCGTGTTGCCTATATCTATGGTATCTCAGGGATTGCCATATCCCTGAACTGCAGACAGAAATCCCCGTATTTTAAGGACGCCTCAGATTTCCTGCTGAATTATATTGAAGACTCCGGCCTGTTTTCCGGGGATTCATGTAAATTATTAAACATTAACTACCCTGATATTCCGAAAAACAAAGTAAACGGAATAAAATATTCAAATCTCGGAAGACGCAAATACAACGATTCTTATAATATTAAGAGTAAAAAAGACGGAGAGTTTATTCTCGAATTCATGCCTCAAATAGGATCAGGATTCGATGAACTCTCCGATATAACCGAGCTTGAGAACGGGTATATAACCATTACACCACTTACACTGGATTGTACTGATTACGAACAACTGGAAAAGGAAATTGCCAAATAAAAATGTCAGCCACTGATTTAAATGAAAAAATAAGAAGCTTCTTAAATTCCGCTCTTAAAAAAATTACAGCTAAAGACTATGACAGTGCTATATCAAACCTGAAAGAAGCGGAAAAAATGGATAAAGAAAATCCCGAAATATTATATAATCTCGGGATCTGCTATTGCAGAAAAAACGATTATAAAACAGCCATTGACTATTTTAACAAAGTACGCAATTTACCATTTACATTCGTTGACATAATTACAGTAATAAAAATGCTTTCTTATGCGTCAATAATGACAAACGACCTTGAACAGGCAAAAAAAAGCATTGAGGAAGGACTGGAAAAATCAAAAGACGACTCCACCCTGCTTAACATGCTCGGCTTTATCCTGGAAAAGCAAAACAAATACTATGAAGCAATCAACATTTATAAAAAGATACTGGATGTCGATTATAATAATCCAAACGCGTTCAATTCCATAGCATATATAATCGCGAAAACCGGCGGCGAACTGAATGAAGCTCTTTCATACGCCAGGAATGCCCTTAAACAAAATCCCGATAATCCCGCTTATCTTGATACAATAGGATATGTGCAACTGAAAAGAGGACAAACAGATATAGCAAAAAATTACCTTAAAAAAGCACTGGAAAGATCCCCGGAATCCGGAGAAATAAAGGACCACATAAACCAGCTTTTAAAAATAACCTCTGCAGACAAATAACAACCGCGTTTTTTAAAGAATCCCCTCAAAAAAATATAAAAAAAATAAAAAAAACACAAAAAAATCTATTATCCGAAATTCAAATTCTGACGAATATAAATGTGTCAATGCTATCCACGGAAGGAGGTATTTGAAATGGATGTCACAACAATGACAAGTAATAATATACCAGTACAAAGAATAAACCACCACAACAACATAGACCTGCCCCGGTCCGGGGCACATGATACAAGCGCAGACAGGATTAGCAGTAATACATTTGACTATAGTAAAGTTATGATGGACCTCAGGGAGGTTCAGGAATTTCTGTTCATGCTTATAGGTTCCAAAGCACCGGGTAAAACTGCCGGCGCAGAAAAGGGAGCAAAGGTGAATTTATTCGCATAATAATTTTATTTGATAAAATTATTACAAACAAAATAATATGTTTTAAACATGTATTAAATACCCGGCCCTTACTGCTTAATACTATACCTTCTACCAAAGGGCCGGTAATCCAGAATAAATACGAAAACGGCGTTTAATTTCTTAAAAATTACTAAAATATTTTAGCTGACTTAATTAAAATAATTATATTAACAATATAACTACTAATCCCCTTCCATAACCCCCTGTATTTCTCTTGACTCTTTCAAATAAAGCTGTTACCCTTTATTCGTAAGATTAGCGATGTATTAGTTTATAAAATAATGGATATGTAATGTTCATTTCTTTACAAACATTTCTTAAAACAACAAGCTAAATACGCGGTAATGAATATGTTCAATCTCAGATTAAAAAATTACCCTTCTATAATAGCCAATTGTCCTGTTCCAACACAGCACCGGATTATCTATCCGGATACAATTCCTTATCTATATGCATGGAACAGTCATAACAGAGATATAAATTAAAAAAATAACTATTTTACGGATAAAGTCATGTTACCATTAAAAAACAATTCTAATAAAAGGAACAGGAAAAAAATATTAAAGTTAAATACTATAAATAAAAAACTCACACTGTCCATTATAGCCGCAATAATACCTTTACTCCTTGCAGGCTATCTTTATCAAAGCAATGTCCTGAAACGAGGAATCGAAAATGACATAAAAAATTCAATAAATTATAAAATATCAGGTATTCAGCAGGATATTGAACGAATCGGGGCAAAAGCCCTATGGATTGCCACATCCATGGCCTCTATTGAAGGTATTGTAGACGCTTACAAGATAGAAAATGAAGACAAGGGGAGAGAACTCCTGAAAAAGTTAACAACCCGATTCTACAAAAATTACATTAATAATATGAACCAGAAGCTAGTAAGTATACATTACCATAAACCGCCTGCGAAAAGTTTCTTACGCTTATGGAAGATGGGAGAGAAAGGAGAAGGAGGAGATGATCTATCAGGTTTCAGATTTACAGTACTGGATATATCGAAAAATCACAAACCTATTAAAACCATTGAGGTCGGAAGAGGGGGACTCGTTATAAGAGGTCTGGCACCAATATTGGAAAACGGAATTTATTACGGATCTGTGGAAGTTCTTTTCCCCTTAAGGGAAATTTACGAGTTTCTGGATAAAAAGGATAACATTGTAATTTTTCTGAAGAAAGAATATGCTTCTATTATACAGAAGGAAGTGGCAACTGCAGAAGATAAGGATTTCCTCACAATAAACATAGGCGATTACGTATATGTAGCATCAACCGGATTCAAAAGAAGAGATCTATTTAACACAATAAACAAGGGAAAGTTAGATGCACGCGATAAGGAAAACCTGGAAAATTATAAAAATTATTATATTAAATATTTTCCAATAATTGATTACAAAGATAAACATATCGGAACAATGCTTTTAATAGCCGATTCTTCGGAGAGATTGAAAGCCCTATCCAGATCCAAGATAACTCTTCTTACAATGATGGGTCTCATCGCGGCTCTTATTATTATTACCCTTCACATTCTTACTAAAAAGCTGATATCCGGCCCTGCCAGGAATATTACCGATATGGTCAAAGATATCGTTGAGGGAGAGGGAGACCTCACAAAAAGAGTTACCATCATATCCGGCGATGAAATAGGAGAACTTGCAGGATGGTTCAATAAATTTATTGATAATATACATGAGATTGTAACTCAAATAATACAAAAAGCAGGAACTCTTGTACAAACCGTTGAACAAATATCAATAAGCAATCAGGACCTTTCACAGAGGACATCCGAACAGGCTTCTGCTATTGAAGAGATAGCAGCCGCAATTGAGGAAACAAGTTCCACAATTCAGCTAAACGCTGAAAGTTCCCAGGAGGCAAACTCTATCGCGGGAAAAGCCAATAAGCTGGCAGAGGATGGAGGAGCTGTTTCAAGCGAAGCCGTGAAAAGCATAAATGATATTTATAAAGTAAGCAGTAAAATAAAAGAGATAACAGCAGTGATTAACGACATATCCTTTCAGACAAACCTGCTTGCATTAAACGCTGCAGTGGAAGCAGCTCGTGCAGGAGAAAAAGGAAGGGGATTCGCTGTGGTTGCAGTTGAAATTCGAAACCTGGCTCAACGTTCGGGCAATGCTGCCAAGGAGATAGAAAAACTTATTAAAAACACAGTCGACATGATAGAAGTCGGCTCCGGGCTTGTCAACAATAGCGGAGAATCACTCAAGGAGATCATCAGCAGTGTCCGGGACATGAATAATATTATCAGCGGCATAAATGCCGCGAGCATTGAACAACGTGTGGGCATTGAAGAGGTGAATACTGCAGTTGCTACGATCGATGATATGACGCAGCAGAATGCCTCCCTTGTTGAAGAGACAGCCGCAGCTAGTGAGGAGATGGTCATACAAGCGAAGGAACTGCTTGATTTGACAAACAGATTCAAAGTAAATTAATCTGTTCAAAAACCCGTCTCATTAAAAACAGTTAATTTCAATCAATTTTCAGCCGTAAATTTTCTGTTCATGTCTTTAGCGGCTTTTGGAAGCATCCTGCTTCCCTATAATTGATTGAAATTAACCGATTATTTATCGTGCAATATATTACTAAAACAGCTATACTGGCTATATTATTTATACATCTTACCCGGCCCAGCCGTATAATGAAAAATCGGCTTTTTAACGTTCCTTACAATTAACGGGCCGTGCTCAACTCCCGCCGGGATAGTAGCTGAGAAACTCTTGTTTATAACATATTTCTTTCCCTCAACCCATAACTCAACTTCACCATGTAAATTATGAATATCTTCTAAATCAGATCCGAAAAATCCGATCACTTCCTGGAAAGGATGCGTATGTTTATCAACAAATTTTACATCCTGAACTTTCAGCCCTGATCTATCTTCAGGCCAGATCCAGGCAGTTTCCGCGAAAAAATTAGAACCGGGAAGAACCTCGTTGTCAAGGTGCGCTACGCGGCTCGTAAATCCTTTGGGAATAGCATTCCTGTGTACAGGAAGCTGCAGATTTTTCTTGTCATTAAAGACAAAAAATTTCTTCATATCCTGTCCTGTATATTTTCCGGGTTTGCCGTCAAGCACAGTATGGTCGTATGAAGGGGCAAAGCCCATACTAAAATGAAAAATAGACCTTTCCTGCTTTTTTGTAACCAAAGGACAATGCTTCATTCCTGCCGGAATATACACAATACAGCTTTTGTCAAAGACAACCGGCTGATCTTCCAGCACGAACTCAATCTCCGCGCCCAGATCAGTAGGGTCATCAAAGTTTGTGCCAAAAAAAGTAAAAAGCTCGTCAAAAGGATGAATGTGAGGCTGTGGACCGACCTTTGTCCCGGGCTTGAGATTCTTATAAGCCTCCATCATCTTCGCCATTGCGTCAGGATGCACTTTATCCTGTGATAAGAACCATACGCATTCGGAATAAAATGTACCTGTACCGACTTCGCCGTCTATATATAAAACATGCTCCATCATACGGTTTTTGCCTGGTGTATATTCCGCAAGAGGTACTCCCCCCCCCCATGCGAGAACGACATCCTTCTTCATATCAGTTACAATATAATCTGATCTAAATTCTGGCATTGTTATTCTCCATAATATGTTAAATTTTAACTATTGATTTATACGAATTGGCTATTGTCAAGTTATTAAAAGCAATAAAATTCAGGATAGAAAGGATATAAACCGCATTCCGCACCGGATAAATCCAGCAGATATTCCTGTCCTGTATCCCGAACCACTATACCTGTCTTGCCAAAAGAATACAGTTCCTCTCCGTTTCAGAATCGTTTTACCTCCGTATAATATCCGCATCCACTCCGTTTCCGCTCCGTTTCAGAGTCGTCTTGTATTCGGTCCCTGAACGCGAGTCGAAGGGTTCCCCTCCGTTTCAAATCCGTCTTTTCTTCAGAACCTAATCCTAAATTTCGTTCTGAAATAAAAATAAGCTTTATGACTGTTATCTCAATTTCTCAGCGACCTGGAAAGAAACTCAAAGATTTCCCTGTTCATGACAGAATGAAACTTTACGCGGTCAAACCCAGGAGGATCTTTTGCGAGATCAGCATTCTCAGGGAAAGGCGCCAGGAACGAATAATGGCACGCGTTCCTGACAACGACATATTCCGGTTTAATACTGAGATTCTGCCTTATCGATTCTGCATGATACGGAAACCGCAGGACATCATCCTTTTCAGCGCGGTATATACGAACAGGGACAGTGACTTTTGATAATGATTGCCTGTCTTTAAACAGAACACCTAACGGAGCCAGCAAAACAACCGCTTTTATTTTGCTGTCATATGTGTTTTCAATTATATTTGGTTTTTTCGATCCGAAAATAGTAAACAGGAACCCATGGCCTCTGCAAAACCCCTGATCATCGTTAACCTTTGCGCAATGATTTCGGATATTCGCAATATCAGGAATCCCCCCTGCCAATGCCAGCGCAGTATACCCCCCTGCCGAATAGCCGATAATGGCAATTGACTTTTTATCAATATTATCCTTAAAACCGCTTTCGTTTAAAATATAATCCAGCGCTTTTGAAATATGTCCGGGACGATTTTTCCAGTTTCTCTCTCTTCTATCAGCAGAATTATCCAGAAAGTTATTCTCCGGATGCAAAACTGCCGCGACTAAATACCCCCTTTCAGCCAGGTATATCGCAGTATCCCTGTGCCCCAGGTGGCTCCCGCCTGAACCATGTGAAATAACAATCAATTTATAAACTCCATCTTTTATCTTTGCGTCCCTGGCTGCCCTTATCTTATAGGGTCCAAACATGGTATCTTCCGCTTTTTCCATTGTAGGATACCATGTCATTATTTTTATTTCCCGGCCGCCTGTTTGCGCCGGAGCCGATAAGAGACGAATTCCCACGTTCATATTTACCTGGCCGGCAAACATCGTATTAACCTGGAATAGAAAAAGCATCACAATAAAAATTATTTCTTTTCTCAATGTCATTATAATACCTACCTTTTACTTGGATTGAAATATATACGAAACGGGCTTCATAATTCGTTCTATATTCGTTTTTTATCTATAATTATAAACACAATTCCGTTACTATTTTATCACTTTAATATATAAAAATCCCATGTGCAATATATTTTCTCAACAACAAAACAGGAATTTCAATTGACTTTTAAACACACGCTGATGAAATTCCGCATAATTGGCGATAATGTAAAGCGTATTATATATTATAAGCCCGGAGGTCCGATCATGACCATTTTAAATAAAAAATTCCGATTCCAGATGATTTTAATCCTGGCCGCTGCATTATTGATATCCGTTCCCGACAAAGCTTTTAGTAAAGAAATACGCAATTTAAATGGCGGCGCTTTCAAAGTAAATGATGTCGGCACCAGCAGATTTAAACGCCTGCTCCATAATGACCTGTTCATGTCCATTGAATTTGACCTGATTACAGCAGATGTAGAAGAGCTTTTCGAGCCTGAAGGAATAACGACCGTACATATCGCCCATTTCAATGATGCTGAAGTAAAAGATCTTTTAACAAAGACCGACGGATACCTGGATAAAATATATGCTGACTATATGATTGCATTTGATAGCATCGCTGCCAAAATAACAGAAACGAAAACGAAACTCGACGATATCGTTGCGCGTGCATCAGCTGTAAAAAAAAGCACCATGGATGTTGAGCAAAGAGAAGCAGAAAAAAACCTTTGGGTGGAGTTTGACACACTTATTGACGCATTGACCGCGCATTACGATGCACAAAGAAATGAGCTTCTCAGAAAGATTGACGAAAAACTTGACGTGCTATATGTTAATGAAAAATACCGAGACGCCGAAGTAGCCCATGCGTCATATAAGATCAGAATGACGAGGATCAAGGAAATAGGGCTCGGCTGTTTTTCCATGGCAGGGTCTGTCACGAGAATCGCTTTTGGCGACATAGGAAGCATTGTATCTTTCGTAAACCAGGCAAAAGACATGTTTCTATGGTGCAAGAACAACTTCAACCGGAATGCAGACGATTTGTATGACGATTATCATGAACTGGACGAAGCCCTGAATGCCCTTTCAAGAAGTTTCGACGAATCCCGGATAAGATCAAACATATCCCGCGTGGAAAAGGCATTCAATTCCTATGTTAAATTAAGAGGCAAATTCTCTGCAGCAGCTATAGATAACTTAATGAATGTTGAGCAATTCATTGACCAGATTGACAATTTAAAAACCGCTCTCGAAGAACTAAAAACCGGACACAGAATTAAAGAAGAGCACAGGAAAAGATTCGTTACACTGAAAAACGAACTCCGAACCCTTGAAAAATCCAAAACACAAATTGTAGAAATTACCAAAAATCTTAAAGAAGCTCTTGGAGATCGTGATGGAAACGATATCAGAAAAAAGAAAAATACTTCTGTAAGTCAAAAACAGACAGAGCTTAATAGACTTGAAGCAAGCAGAAAAGCTGGAAGCGGCAGTGGAAGAAGAGGGAAACTCAAGGGATTCGCCGCTATGTTCGGCGACTCACTCGACCATATCGATAATATTGTTTCAACGATAACTCAGATACTTGATGTAGGTCTGTACGAAAGATAAAGTGGGCAATTAAAACAGTTTTATTTTATATTAATCCCTGTTAATGTCTCTCCAACTGCTGCCATAGCCCTGTCCTCCAGACCCCGGAAAGAATCTTCCCTTCTAGCGTAAGCCGGTTAAATAATGCACTCAACTGGGCAAAGAAACACAAAGGCAAGATAAACGCCTCACTCATTGAAGAATTCCAGAAAACCCCTGTAGCCAAAGGAGGCATCTTTGATTATTTGATCTGGCAAGGCAGGGAAACAGGAACAATCTGGTCATGGTACTTCGAATACAATACCATGACCCTGCATTACAGCACGGGCAAACCCGATGTTACGCCATTTGCTGTAATGCAGATTTAATGCGAAAAATGCTGACTAAAGCATAAAGCATACAACCTGCAATAAATGAGCTCTTTATTTTTCTATCTGCTATTCTTTCCGGCTTTATAATAACTTACAAATGTAAAAAACCAGCCAAGAACGAGTTCAATCATTACATGTCCTGCATAAGAGGCAGCCCTTGTCTGAAGACTATATCTGATCATCTTTTCCGGGTATAACGCAAAAGCGGAAACCCCTGTTAAGGCACAAAGATTATAAGTTGCCATTGCAAAGAAGAAATAGCCAATTATGCGATAATCTTCAATTTTAAAAATTACCCCATCCTCCTTTCTTCGTCCCGCGATCCACCAATAAATGATCATCACAAAAAGAGCAGTAATGATTCCTCCGCCGATCCCGAAGAAAAGCGAATATGGCCCTGGTATCGGTGCAAAAGCCGTAAGCAGATAAACAAATCCGACTGCAGCCAGCAATCCGAATCTGCGCATAGACATGGATGAATGGAGAAACGCACCGCAAAGAATTAAAAAAGCTCCAAGCTTGAATGAATACCCCCAAAGCACAAACCTCACAATCCCCCATACAGAAGGAGTAATAATGTCCTTCCCTTTTTCAAGAACGAGCAGATACCCGGGCAAAACCAGGTATCTCCCGAAAATCGCATTTATAAAAAAAAGAAGACCGATAACAATTAAAATTTTTCCGGTTTTTTTATGCATAATTCTCTCCTTACTAACATGATCAAAACAGGAATAAAAGTCCGAAAGGTACAACAATATCTTTTATAACCTGTATTATTAAAGAATACAATCAATTATAAGCTCTGTGATATATGAAAAGTCAATAGTACAAAAGTTTCAGAACTTCAGGCTTAAAAACGCCGGACAAATAAAAAAATATACTTTTTTTCAGAAAAAATTAAAAAAATCCCCTGAAAACACTCCAAAACAGCCAAAAAGTGTAAGGTAAAATCGTATACGAGGGTGAGAGGGGAAAAACAAATGGCAACTGCAAGACCAAACATACTTATAAACTCTATCAGCGGACGAATCGGCAACGTCGTTTTTTATAAAAGACTCGGCGTACAATGCGTGCGCCTGCACGTGATCCCGCGCAATCCCGACACGGTCGCCCAGCGCGTTGTGCGCCGTTGCTTCGGCGATGCCGTGCGCTCATGGCAGGCCATGACCGAAGACGAAAAATATTCTTACAACAGAAAGGCCCGCTATCTCAACATGAGCGGATATAATCTGTATATTTCGAACTATTTAAAAAGAATAATACAGGCACTTGATCTTACTTCAACAGACGAGCAGAAGTCAATAGTCCCTTACTTTTCCTGGAACCTGGAACTTGCAACCTTTCTTTTACTTCCGGCTCCCG
Source organism: uncultured Leptospirales bacterium (assembly GCA_964631555.1). GTDB lineage: Bacteria > Spirochaetota > UBA4802 > UBA4802 > JAFGDQ01 > CAZVYR01. Next base: position 3,641 of record CAZVYR010000064.1, on the reverse strand, counting down.
AGCAAAGTCGAGGGGCCCCCTCCGTTTCAGCTTCGTATATGAAAGCATACGTAGAAAATACCATGCCTGCGGGGATAAAACACGTGTTACCGGAAGATACTTAACTCTTTAAAGTATTTTCCCGAACCTGTAATTAAAAAATAACAACTCAAACAACAATTATCAAATACCCCTGCGCAGGGCATGGCACTGCCATGCCCTGAAACAAAAGCTAAAGCACAAAAGGAATAACTGCCTTCCTCTCAGCAGGATAATCCTTAAAATGCCTTTTGTACCACTTATGATGCTCAAGCGCGCGCGGAATAAGGTTTACACAAGTCCATAAGAAGAACGCGAACCCCGGCAGGCTCCATACCATCACCGCGAACCCTGCCCATTCAACGATCTCACCGAAAAAATTCGGGCATGAAACATAACCGAACATACCCCCATAAGGAATACTGTACCCGCCTGAACCCGGCTTCCTTAGACCGATCAATATCCTGTCATGATACTGGTTAATCACAAAGCCTGCGGCAAACACTGCAAATCCTGCGAACAGCCTCACCCCTTCAACCGAGGCAGGCGAAAACCCTGGAGCAAAGTACGCGAGCCAGTAGCCGTTGATAGAACCGTTCACCAGGTTAAAGAACCAGGCAAACATCACAATGATTGCAGGCATCATCTTTCCCTTTGTATGTATCCTCAGAGGGTATATCGCTACCCTGTGAAAATAATGCGCGGACCACAGTACAACAGCGAAAACAACAAGCAGATTGCACACACGGCCATACCTTAAGACAAAATAAGCAGGCAGGATAAGCGCCGGCAGCTCCATCAGAAACCATCCAAGATTATTGCCGATCATCGGCCCCCACCGGGCATTAAAATGCCGGCCATAAGGAGCAGTAACCTTAAGAAGCACAATGAAAACAACGATCCCAAAAGCGATCCATGCGTAAACTATAATTGAAAATATATTTTCTGAAATCATAGCCATTTCTTAACCTCCTTTGTTCATCTCATTTGAAAATATCCCTGAATACTGCTTATGTATTCATGCCGGCACCCGGCCTGCCCTGTTGATTGAAACCCCGGAATCAGCAAGCAGATTCATATAAGAAGAGCTCATTTATTATTAAAATATTCGGATCACTCTATCTGCCGTTTCAAAACGGCTTAATATCTACCGATATAAATCATTATTTTGCAAGCATTTTACGTTTAATTATATAATAAACAGAAGTGAGAGCAATCATTCTTAAATAAAAGAAATGTTATAATAATAAGGGAAATTCAGTTGACTATAAAAAATTTATTGTTTATATTCACGTTCCTGTTTCAGGTACCGGTTATTACAACGTATAAAAAGCAAAAAGGAGAATATACATTGGGCAGAACTAAAATATTAATAAGCTTGATCTCTTTACTTACCTGTTTATTACTTACCGCAGAAGCAAATGCAGGAGATACATCGGAACTGAACATACTCGGATTCTCGGAAGACGGCAAACACATTGCATTTGAATATTACGGTGCCTCAGACGGCAGCGGATTTCCGTATTACGACTTCTTCATAGTAAACGTACCGCGAAACAAATACGCCATACGCCCAATGCGTAAGACCATCTCTGATGATACTCCGCTTAACTCCGAAGAACTTAACGTGGACAAATTCAGGGCACAATTCAGCACCAAAACATCAGCTATGCTTAAAAAATATAATATATCCAAACAATTCACCGGAACGGAAATAACGCTGAACAAACCTGAACAGATCAATAAAACAACATCCCGCTTTCCATTTAAATATGACAGCCGTGATTATTCCCTGACCCTGAAACAAATAACAACAGATAAAGACTGCCATTACGGCAAAGGAAAATACTTCGACCTTCGTCTTCAGCGCAACGGCAAAGAGATCATACTACAAAAGGACACCCGTATACCCAAATCGCGCGGCTGCCCTTTGGATTATTATATCGTAAAGGTTCTTGTTTACAAAGGATATATCGCGGTATTTATAAATGTAAGTCTCCCGGGATTCGAAGGCCCGGATATAAGGCAGATGGTTGTTACCGGTACATTATTATAAAGAGGCCAATCCCTTCTCAAAGTGCAACCTTGGAATTCTCACTTAGCGGTACTGAGTCATCATTCACCAGTTTAAATCCGTTCAGGGCGAAAAAGATCTTCCCTTCCCCTGTAATAAAATTATTGAAATACCTGATACCTTCAAGCTTATCAGGATGTTCACTCTCCCTTTTCATAGTGCATACGCATATTACAGACACAGTATTGAACTCCACTGGAATATCAATTATCCTCAGATCAGCCGACTCCTTCGCGTCCGCACTCCATACAATCGCAGCATCAGCATATTTTTTTTCAACTAAGTCAACGAGAGTCTTTACAGTAAACGCTCTTGACACAACGTTCAGTGTCCTGTGGTCAATGCCCGCTTTCTCTAAGATATCCAGACTGTTAACGCCGATAGCATCCGCCTTTGGATCACAAAGCGCTATTTTTATATCAGGATTTAAAACATCGCTTATATTATTAAGACCCGTATTCTCCTTACGCGTTATAATAACCGGAGTATGATAGGCCAGGGGCTTTATATCTTTAATAAGTCCCTTTCGCTCAAGTATCCCGGCCCACTGCATAGAAGCCGGTATAAATATATCCGGCACCTGGCCGGAGAGTATCTTGTTCCCCAGCCTCCCGGTACCCTGGAAATCGAAAATAACCTCAATACCGAAAGTGCCGGCAAATTCCCTGCCTAAACCGTATAGCGGTGTTCTCATACCCGCTCCTGCGAAAATAATTATTGCGGCTCGATAATCCTTTTCGCAGGGTATTACAAAAAACAATACAACAGCAAGAGCGACAAGAATGAACCTCAAATATTTTTCTAAGTTCATTATACTTATCTACCTTTATAAATTTTCAACCGGCCATGCTTCCTGTAAAATACTGCGGAAAACGTCCGGTCTGTTACTAATCCCGCAGCAATACTGCAGGCAAAATACATTCTTCAGGTTAACAGATATTCCTCTGCCGGACTCCCGTCCTCAAGCGCATCAAGGATCTTATCTATGATGTCTTCACTCTCTACTCCCCCATACCAGAGATTTTCCGGGTATATCACCATAACAGGCCCTCTGTCGCATGCCTTTAAACATCCTGTAGCAGACACATTGACCCCTGTCAGGCCCCGGTCTGCAAGCTCACTCTCAATGTAAGCCAGGTAATCGAGCGATCCTTTTTTATGGCAGGCGCCCTGCGGCTCTCCCGACGCCCTGAAGCTCCCGCAAACAAAAATATGATTTGTTGGTTTTTCCATTTTAATTCTCCTTATAATATGGCATAATACCTCAATACATGAATTGATGATATCCGCCTGTAATTTCTTATTAACATAATTATTTCCAAAGCCGGCCCCGCATAATTCAGAATATCCAGCCGACGTTATAGGCTAAGGCCGCTGCTCAGCATCTTTACAGGTACCTTGCAAATTATATCTGTTACCCGCAGCCGTCTCCTGTTCCTGCACATTCCGACATGCACTGTATCTGCTTTCTCTTGGTCATGTGACTGATATCCGAACCCTTATTGATCCCTGCCAGGGCTTCTTCAATGATTCCCTCAAGCTCTAATAC
>CAZVYR010000063.1:0-14533 GCA_964631555.1 uncultured Leptospirales bacterium | reverse complement strand
TAGGGTCTTCAGATTCAGAGGCATATTTATTTTCCTCTTCCTTTCTATGACTGATCACCTCCTTCCGGAAGTTTTCAATCTGTTTATTATTCAGAGTGAGGACAAATCCCGCAGCATCAGGAGCCGCCTTTTCCGCGATAATCTCAATTTCTCTTTTAAATGTGTTATAAATATAATTGATATTTTTTTCTGTTATACCATTCTCTGCAAATTTTTTCATATTGACAAGAACTTCCCTATACCGGGGCAGGGCTGATTCCCTGTTCCATTCCAGGAGATCGGCGAGCTTTTGTTTTGCATACTCTTTTTGTTTTTCATCCGGTATAAAATAAGTATTAACTTCAAGATATAAGATATAATCCAATTGATTATAAATAATACTGTATGTATATCTATTGCAGTTCAGGAGTGTTGATAATAGAAAGGACAAAAGAATCCAAAAGAGATGTTTGTTTTTGCCGATTTGCATTAAGTAAGTATCCGGAATATTTTCTTATTTATTTATAACCCTGTTTTTAAGTAAAAGGTTCCATTGGATTTTTTTGTTTGTGTCAGCATGGTTATTTGCTCCTTTGATTATCCAACACGCAGTTAGTGGTCGATGTATAGCTTGTCCCGCTTTCAAATAGGATGAATATTTAAAACAAAAAAATCAATCAATAATTAGTGGACAAATCCGCATTCAACTGCTCTAAGGGCTTCATTATGCCGCCTCTCGGCGGGTAAGAAACTGTCAGCAGTACGACAGGAATACTCCCTGCTTTTGCAGGATTAACAATTGAATTTATACGACTATTTTTACAAATAATTTTACGATGAGCCGCTGGCCCCCCGGCGCGAGGTTCATGGAAAGCAGCGCAGGCGTCATCGAAGAGAGGCCCGCGAGAAAGCTGTGTCAGGGAAGTTGGTCAGATTGAAAATGGTATTATGCATACATCAATTTTCCTTTAGCTTTTAGCTTCCGGGATAGGACGTTTTAATTCAATAGCAGTTTCAATCCATTCGTTAATAATTATTTCAACATTAGCGAGTGCTTCTTTGCGGGTTTTCCCATCTGCCATACAGTCAGGCAGTTCAGGAACTTCTGCAAGAAAAGATTGATCTTCTGCACTCCAGTATATTATTATTTCATATTTATTTATCATTATTCTTCTCCAATTTTAAGGGGTCACTCCATGGGGCTTCCTAAGGAGTAATCTTATTAAAACGCAAAACACGGCAAACCCTTTTCAAGTCTCACCGGCAGAGCCGGTGGTTTACTTATTATAATTAAAAAGTAAACGGACACATTTAAATTCCTGCCTGTTTTAATGCAGGCGTGATTGAAATGTTATTTGTGTCCGTTTTTTATAATAAGAAGGAATTTGAGGAAAGGTAGTGTGGCGTGGTTCATTTAAATAAATTGAATTAAAATAACGTTTAATTTTAAGTATTGATTTTTTCACTGCAGATCCCGGTATTCATTATCCGGCAAGTCCGATTCCGTTTAAGGTATCAATTCCCTTGTAAAATGCTGCCGGGTTAAAATGTGCTTTTTCTGTCATGCTTCGTTTTGTTTTCAGTTCATGTACTATTTGCAGTAGCTCCATTGAATTCATTCTGTTATCCCTGATCTTATCGAAATAATAGTCAGCTCCCGCCTTGAGACATTTATCCCTGTATTCAGGCGGATCGTTCTCCCCAAGCACTGTTACGATAGTATTGCTGTTGATCTGTTTTATCTTACTGATCAAATTGGTGCCGCTTCTGATGTGCATGAGATGGTTTAGTAAAACAATATCCGGATCGAGTCTTCTGATAGCGTTTAATGCTTCATTTATCTTTCCGGAAAAGCCGGTTATTTTCAGGCCGTTAACCTGTGACAGAATGTTCAGCATACAGACCCAGGTCATCATCGAATTATCAATTATGTAAATTTTCATGATGCGCCTCTTTAGTTTTAGAAATTCCTGTAATTTTAATAAAAAATTTTATAAAAAAATATTTAACTCCTGAATTATTCACACATAGTTAGGCATGAGCAGAACCAGCACCGGAAGATCTTCGTATCTTCCTTCCCGCAGACACTGTTTCAAGCTGTCCGCGTGAATAGTCTCGCTTACTTTGTGATTATTCTTGACCGCTATTTTGTCAATGTGAGACCTGTCCGACGCGTTGTATGAAGCGAGCGTTTTTATGTCGTCCCTCTGCTCCATCAGATCAATGATATCGGCTATTCCGAAATCGCCCCTAATCATGTTCCCCTTCCTGTCGAACATGATTGTATTTATGTTCTTGAGTTCTTCCACCGGTTTATTGTTATTCATCTCTTTTCAATTCCTCCTTCAATTGAAAAATTTTTTATATCTGTTTTTTATTCAGTAATGAATATTAATTTAAAATTTAATTACCATGATATTAAACTGTTCTCCCCGGTTTTGTAAATTGTTGAAAATTATTATAAATGATTAATGGAATCTGTGATGCGGGATTGGTAGTGCGTTGGATGAAAAACCGGAATTGATTGAAAAACAGGCTATATTTTTGCCGTAGAGACGCAATGCATTGCGTCTTATCAATATATCTTTTTAAAGCGTCTTATTAATGAATCTTTATTATGTTATGCGATAATTTTTTAATATGATTATAATGATCATGAAACAGGCAGCAGTATTGTGAATTTGGTCCCTCTACCCAGTTCGCTCTCAACAGTTACAGAGCCGTTATGTTTTTCAATAACGTTCTTAACATAGGCAAGTCCTATTCCATACCCGGATTTATTGCCTGATTTACTACCACGCATGAACGGAGTGAAGATCAGCTGCAGGTCTTCTTCGGGGATGCCGTTTCCTGTGTCCATTATTTCAATGATCAGTAAGTCGTTTTGCTTATAGACATTGATGTCAATGACATCGTTTTTATTGGAAAATTTTAATGCGTTATCCAGAAGGTTCGTAAAGACCCTGTTCAGTCTCATGCTGTCGCCTGTAATTTTTCCCCTGAATTTATTGTTCAAATTAATAGTGATTTCATTTTCCTCGGCTTTTACCTTGTAAATTTTATGAATATATTTAAGCATACCAACGGGATTTAAGGATTCATGGTCAAGGGATATATGCCCGCGGCTCATGAGCAGAAATTCCATGAATTCATCTATCAGCCTGTTCAGTTTTTCTCCTTCCCTGTGTATGATATTCAGGTATTCTTCCATTTTTTTTGCGTTGAGTTTGTTTTTTTTCCTGATCAGGTAGTTTGAAAAAAGCTGTACTGAAAGCAGAGGCGATTTCATGTCATGCGCTATCATGCTTATTATGTTTCTGTTCTCCCGTTCTAGGTTTGTTACCTGCGTGATATCGCTCCCCACTGCCACTATATATTTCAGGTTGTTTTTCCTGTCCTGAAGGATTGTCTTTGACCAGGAGATCAACCTTAATGAGCCGTCTTTCATTATCCAGTAATTATTATGATGGTAATGAGAATTGCCTGATTTGATTTTTTCAAAAATATCTTTTACTCTATCAAGTTCATCTTTTTTTATGAAATATTCCCAATAAGGCTTTTCTTTGATTTCATCCGGTGAATAACCTGTTAATTCCTGAAATGTCCTGTTGAAAAGCAATATATGTCCGTCTATGTTATAAACCGCTACAAGCATATCTGCTATATCTATTACAGCGCTTATGAATTCTGTTTCATGCGCGTATTCTTTTGTCTTATTCTGCAGGTCCCTGAATAACAGGTCAAAGGGATTTCTTAATCCGATAGAGATCAGGGCTAAATAAAAAAAATAACTCGAAATGATAGCTAATATGTGTCCGAGAAAATTTGCGAATCCGTAAACAGAAACATATGTTGTAAATGTCAGTTCAGCAGCGATCTTTAAAATAATAGCTGTTAAAATCAGATATAAAACCTTCCTGTCAAAAGTTTTTTTCTTCCGCAACAGGGTGATGACCGATAATGCGAATATCAGGGAAATGATGTATTCGCTGACAATCTTAAACTGTGTCAGTCCCGAAGTTTCCGCGTAACAAACAGGAAAAATATCCCACACAAAAATGGAAAAAAGTATTATGACCGTAATTACGGAGTAAACGGGGAATATTAATGATTTTATAAGCCGTCTTCCTATGAAAAAAGGAGCTATGAGCAATGATATACTTACCATATATTGTGTTGCGATCCAGAGTTGTGTCGCCAGATTTGCCCCTGGATGTAAAGTGAAAAGATTAATCCCTTTATACGCGAGCGTGTGCAGAATTTGAAAAATGCTTTTGAACAGGTACGCGTATCCCAGGAACAAGATGTAATTGTTCGTTATCCTGTCCTTTAAATTCCACGCGATAGTGAATATTACACATGCCACAATTATGCTGAATAATTCGGCCAGTGTATGGAACAGAAGATAATTTTTAAAGCTGATGTAGTAGAGAAATAAAATAAAAAAAATACTTCCTGTAAAGGTCAGGATTTTTTTGTAATTTTTTTCTAAAAGAGAATTTATAGTGTTTAATTTTTTCATGTTTATTTTCAGTCGAAAATATTTCAGATTATAAATAATATTTAGTATTTAAATCAATTCTTTGCCGTCAATTGATTTAAATTATGCGCGACTTGTGTTTTATAATGATATTATAAATGATTCATTAAATCTGTCACTCCGTAAATTATATTAACTTGACTTTTCTGTTTTGTTTTTATATTAAAAATATCATTATATTTGTCAGGAGGCTTATTATAAGAGAGTATGACCTGATCGTGATTGGAAGCGGCGTCGGTTTGTCGGTTTTAAGCGAAGGTTTGCAGCATGGGCTTAAATGCGCGCATATTGAGAATGACAAATTCGGCGGCACCTGTTTGACGCGGGGATGCATACCTTTCAATTATCCTTACGTATGTAGCCGATATGATAAGTTCAGCCGAACATTCGAAAAAAATCGGGCTAAGGTTCAGAATGTACAAACCTGACTGGGACCTGATAACCAGGAGAATGCAGGATCGGATAAATGAAAGCAATAATATTGAAGCAAATCTGTCAGAAATAAAATCGCTTCGTGTATATAAGGGAACAGGGGAATTCACGGGAGAGAAAACAATGATTGTCAGGCTTCCTGCTGGCTCGTTCAATGAAGAATTCAAAGGGTAAAAAATCATTATTGCCTCCGGAGCCCGTTCGATCATTCCTCCTGTTAAAGGCATTGACGAAACGGGTTATGTTATGACTGAAACTTTTTTCGGCGATAAATTCCCGCACAGGCCGTGGAAAAGCCTTATCCTGAAAGGAGGGGGCATAGTTACCTCTGAAATTGCTCATGTTTTTTCGGCTCTCGTCAAAAAAGTAAGCATAGTTGAAATGAATGGCAAGCTGATCCCCGGGGAAGAAACGGAAATCAGCGATTTTTTAAAAATAAATTTTCAAAAGTATATGAGTGTTTTCACTGGCCACCAGGCAATTTCCGCGCGGATAGAAAACGGAAAATGATTCTGACGATAAAGGAGGCGAATTCCGGAAAACTGGGAGAGATTGACGCGGAAGAAATATTTGTCTGTATCGGCAGGGGGTCTAATTCCGATCTTCTTAAACCGGAGAAATGCGGAATTGAAACATTCGGCATAGGCTGGATAAAAACGAACAGTTTTCTTGAAACAAACGTGAAAGATGTCTGGGCGATCGGGGACGCGAACGGCCTATACCAGTTCCGGTATAAAGCGAATTCAGAGGCTGATATCGTTACAAGGAATATCTTCGGTAATGATCAAGTGAAAAAATCCAAGGATTATTCGGCAGTTCCCTGGGCGATATACACGGATCCGCAGATAGCCAGGATGGGCATGAATGAAAAACAAACCATTGAAAACGGGTATAGAATATACAGAGCAATAAAGCATTACTCGTCTGTTGCCAAGGATTTTGCTATGGGTTACAGCGAAGGGGAGTCTGATAAGGGGTAAAACTTAATCTTGATCAGTCCCTGCGCATACTCGGCGCTCACATCGCCAGCCCTCATGCTGAAATGCTTATCCAGCCGTTTGTTTATTTGATGAATTCCGGAGTATGCCTGTGAAATCGGGAAAACAGGCAAAGAAACCGGAGGGAGGAATGTCAGTGAAAAAGAGAATGTACCGGGCATAGAAAGTGTTTACGCGTGTCCGGACGCAGGATCAGTTCTGCCTGTCTTGGGTTCAATGATAATTCACCCCTCTCTGAACGAAGTGTCAGGGTGGATACTAGGTTCCTTTGAATCGGTAAATATTCCCTCAGCGCATGATCATGTTAATTAAAGGATACTTCCTTTTCTGATTTCGATTGACCGCGGTGTATTACTTCATCACGTTTTCCATTAATCCATTATAATATTATCCGTGAATTGACAATTGCCCTGAAGGTAATGTATTATTATTCATGGTGTTATTACGCTGGTTTAAAATAATCAGAAAACAGGAGAGTAATTCAAATGAACGGCTTGAATGCTAAAATTGGAAAAAAAGCTTATGATTACTTCCTGTCGCGAGGCATGACTCGCGGCGGGGATGTTTAAGACTGGCTGAGAGCTGAAAAAGAAATACTAATGGAAAGCGGAAAAAATATAAAGCAGGGAGAGAAAAAGAAAAATGCTGCTGATGCTTCCGATAATAATAAAAGCAAAAAGAAAGACCCGGATATGGGCAGGACATCAGCAGGCTTACGACTCTGATGAGCCCTGCGATGACGGAAAGGAAGACGGAATATAATTGGGAGGATTTAAATGAAAGCATACTTTTGTATTATATGTGATCGTTCAGATATAGGTTTGAGTCATTATCGTTGTCCTGCCTGTGGAGGCGATAAACAACACTTTATTTTGACTAATAAAGTCGCGGAAAAAGAAAACTTTTCATTGAATTATTTCAAAAAAAGCCTTCGGCAAAGGCTGTTCTCTATGAGGTTGGACAGGTATCAGCAATAATTAAATGTAAAAATTGCAATTGAATAACGAAGGGTTTATGGATAATGAACAGGGAAAAATATTGTTTATTGATGATGATCCGTTGCAGCGTAGCATAACAAGTTTAATGCTGAAAAAGCTCGAATACAGAGTCCTGACAGCTTCCACTGATATGGAAGTGCCAGTCAAACAAAAAAAGATAAGATACTTCGACGATGAATCAATCTGATATACGTGGGTTGGATACCACATGACACTGATCCGTCCGGGACTGTCTATCTCTCCAGTTACGTGGATTCAACTTTTTAAGTCTACCACCGAGTGGAATCTATAGTTTCCCATTCGTACTTATTTTCTTCGTCTGACTTTTCCTCGCTATATCAAATGGATTTTACCATAATGATACCAAATTTAACTCTTAAATCATGCTTTATGCTGCATTATCGTTTTGATTATCAGTTCCTCTAAGCTCTTTTTCAATCAGAACCATACTATGCCAAATAAATCCTATAAGTTCTCTTCCAACTGCTACTACTGTTGTTTGAGATTTCTTTCCGCGATAAATCATTTGATAATATTTCTTGTTTAACCTTTTCAAAGCTTTTACCGGAGGAACTCGCAAAGGTGCTTTTGTATTCTCCAATTTCTTCTTCATATTAGCATTGATCACGGGTTTATGCCTGTAATGATGTGCTGCTTCTATCAGTACTCGTCTTACCCTTTTATTACCACATTTTGTTATTGATCCTTTCTTTATATGTGAACCGCTTGAGTATTCTCTATGAACCATGCCTAAATAAGCCATTAGTCCTAAAACAAGCGATAAGAACCAACAACGCTTAATTGTTTAAATTTATAACCATGTATCTATAGAATCTTGCGCTCTCTTGAAAATTTATTGCCGAATTCCGCTTTTCTGGATCATGATCACCGCAATTTTTCACAAATATTTTACTGATCTCATTTTTTGAAAACACTACTCCCACAGTTTTGCCAAACAAGCAACTAAAAGCGTTCAGGCAACAGCACTGTTCAGTCGCTTTATTGTGTCCGATACATTAAGCAATATTTCGATCCATGGATTATAATTCAGAAATCGAAATATTATCCTTCGCCCTGCTTTCAATATCTGGCAGGGAATGTTTATCAATCTGTTTTGAAAGCTTTTAAACTCACACGAGATTATCTCCAGTTTCTTTTCGGGATCCGGCGTAACAAGACCAAGCCATGATTTCAAATTCCAGGCAAGCGTGCATATAACCATGTATGCCCAGTTTGCCGTGAATTCCGCTGCCGGCATCTTGAGTGCGTGTATGCCGTTATCCAACTGCTCTATCTTGTTTTCGTGATTGCATCGTCCCTGTATAAACCGAAGCGCTTCAAGAGCGCTCATGTCTTCTATGTTTGTGATATAAAAAAGATACCGTGAATCTTCAAATAGGTGTCGCTGTCCTTCGGTTACATCTATGATCTTTTTAAGTACGATCACCCTATATTCTTTATTGCATTTTACCGGCTTGTAGCGGAATTCCGAGATGAATTCCTTTTTCGTGGTCAGGTTTTTATATTCGCGTTTTATGACCATTGCTTCTTTAACCCGTTCTTTTTTTCCGCGTTCCTTGCCGCTCTTATTTTTCTTAGAGGGTTTTTCGAGTGCCTGCCACTCGTTTTTCCTTAGTTTTTCAGCCTTATTTATTAGATTCGCGTGAGTGTCATAACCGAATATGAATCCTGTTCCTTTATCTGTCCATTCGTCAAATTTCCATGTGAGGCTGAACGCACTGTCTCCGCGAAGATATACTCTGTCAAATCTTCTTCTGACTACGTCAATGGATTTGTCGATCCATTCTCCGGCTCCTTCCTGCGACAATTTATTTCCCGGACGATTAACCACGTACAGATGCGCTCCGCTTGTCGCTTCTGTCGTTACAAGCGTTGAGAATCCCCACTTCCCCTTGTAACTCATATCCATGCCTTCTTTGCATTCCCCAAATGTTTCCTGGATCTTCCTGTCTACATCTATGATCCCATGATCCGGATTTTCTTTCCTTTGCGTCTTTTTCCACATCTCAACTGTTGTTTCATTCGCAACTCCCATAAGCCCGTGAACGTCTTCTTCGCTGTACCGTCTCAGAAAATCACCCGCTGTTGTCGGGTCAGGTATCCGATCTGTTCCAACTCCATCCAGATACGCAGCATTGTTCCGGAGGAGCTCTATATCTTCTAAGTTCCTTCCTCCGCATATTATGTTATATGCTATGTTCAGTATGTGATCCGATTCATAGTATGGTTTGTGACGCTTTAATAATTTAATTTCTCTGTTTATCTTTTCCGGCAGATGAACTGCGTTCACGAGTTCGTTTATTACCCCAATGCCTCCGCAATGTATTGCCGATATTTTTTCCGACATATCGAAGATTGCTCTTCTCGCGGAAAATACCGGCTCTGTGCTTTCCTGATTATTATTTTCAAGCCGCGCTTGTAAATTTCTCTTGCGTTTTTTTATTACTTTCTCTATTTTATTATTCACTTGAAATGCTCCTTTTTTGATTTTTTGTCTTACCTCAATAATTACAAAAAACCTTATAAATTGGGGCATTTCAAGTATTTCTATTTTATGTCTCCTGAATTATACGCTTGTTTTAGGATTAGTTCTCTTGCATTGCTAAAACGGCTGAAATCTATTACCTCGGATATTATTATCATTGCTGTTAATACGCCTATCCCCCTGTAAGCGCATAAAGCCTTTACTTTATCTTTATATTCATCTCTATTCGCTATTTCCTCAATCTCTTGATCCAGTTCACTAAGCTGTATATCTAAATACTCAATTTCATTCATATAACAGGAAAGTACATTCTGTAGATTCCTGTCTGATAATTCAAGCTGCTGTATCCATTTCAAATGTTCTTTCGTCCAGTTCGTCCGTGGATAAATATATCCGTGTCTTATTAAAAAATGGTTTAATCTCTGCTTTACTCTTTTCAAATCCGTCATTATATCGTCTCTGCATCTCACTAAATCACGTACTGACTCTTTCTCCTCATCAGGAACCTCTATGAAAGTAAGTTCTCCTGCCCTGAATAACCTTGCAAGCTTCATCGCGTCTCTTTTATCTGTCTTTATTTTATTCCCTGATACGACTGGTATTAAAGACGGTGCTACAATATCGCAATTATAACCTACATCTTCCAATATTCTCTTTAATGCATATCCGCAAGGACCTGCTTCGTAACATATCCTCAACTTATATTCTTTTGATATTTTATTAAGCTTATTTAACAACTTTTTTATCCCACTATCTGTATTAGGATATTCACCTACTATTTGACTGTCACCTGGTTCTAATGATTCTCCCATAACTATATTTTTCTTGTGGACATCTAATGCTATAAAATTTAAATTCTTCATTGTGCCGGTTTCTCCTTATTTTTTTTGATGATATTATATCATCATGTGGTAACCAATCCACGTAAATTTTTGAGGAACCGGCACTTCCATAATGTCTCCCGCTGAAGCGATCGCTCTCTTTAAAAAAGAAAAGAATTCCATAATTCTGTTCATGACAGATGTGATGATGCCCCTGATGAACAGGAAAACAGTATGTTTTTCCTGCAGAAACTGTTTTCCGCGATTGCTCTTAACGGGAAAGTCAGAAAAGTCCTTGGACTTTCATTGACTGAATAAATTTAAACCGGTTTTAACCCATGAATTCTTATTGATCTGATCAGCTCTTGAACAGGACCGTCTTTATGTAAATAATCTACAGCTCCCGCTTTAAGCATGGCATTCGCGCTTTCTTCCTCTTCTATCATTGAAAGTCCTATCACTTTAATATCCGAAGTTTCGCTCCTGATTCTACGCGTTGCTTCAATTCCGTTCAGCAATGGCATATTTATGTCCATTATGACTATATCAGGATGAATGTTTAAGGCCATTTCCAGCGCATCCATACCGTTGGATGCTTCTCCGGCAATTTCTATGTCAGGTATTGAACCTAACATGCCGCAGAGCCATTCGCGCATTATTTTATGGTCTTCCGCGACAAGTACCCGTATCTTATTGTTGTTTGAATTCGCATTATTTTTAAAATTATTGACGCTTGCCTGCGGGACAGTGATTCCTGCTGTTTCTTTTTCCCCGGTTTGTTCCGGAAGCGGCAATGTCATTGAAATCCTCGTGCCGAGATTTTTTGTGCTGTCAACAGATATGTCGCCTCCCATGAAATCAAGGCGTTCCCTTATGCTCAACAGCCCGAACCCGGACATAAAGTCATAAGTGTCTCTCATGCCTGCAGGGTCAAACCCTATGCCGCGGTCAGACACAGTGACTTCTATGTTCTTGTCCTTCTTTTTAACCAGTATATCCGCTTCTTTTACCTGAGAATGTTTGACAACGTTAAAAAGCAGTTCCCTGACTGACTGGAACAGCGTTATACATATCGCTTCCTGGTCCGGAGGTATTTTTATTTCCGAATCAATGTTTAGGGTAAGTTCGCACTTTTCCTGCATCCACCTACCCAGCCATTTTAACGCGGGTATAAGCCCTGAATCGTACAGTACAGGAGGGGACAGTTCGGTTACGAGAGACTTGGAGGAAGTTATCGCTTCATCCAGGAGTTCGGCAGTGCGGGTCAGGGATTCCTGTTTTGCCTTTATTTTCTCTTTTTTCTGCAGTCTCTGTATTGTCCATTTGGCGCTTACCAAAAGCTGTTGCAGGTTATTGTGCAATATTCCCGCTAACCTTTTCCTTTCCTTGTTTTCCGCGTTTGTTAGTTCTATGGCCATGGCCCTAAGCTGTACTGTGCGGCTGCGAACCTTTTCCTCAAGCTCATTTTTCGCGAGGATCAGCTCTTCTTCAGCTTGTTTGCGGTTCGTGATGTCAATCACATAAACATTAACGTATTCTCCTTTTGTTATGGGAGCGAATGTAGTGAAAAAATGCTTTACTCCGATGGAGATTTCCTTTTCTATGTTCCCGGCCTGTGCGAGCGCGTTTTTTGCGTATTCCCGTATGTCTTCCGGGAGATTTTTAGCTTTGCCGTAATCCCATGAATCCAGCAGTATCCTGCTTGATTCATTCGAAAAAAGCAGGGATCCGTTATTGTCGATGCGCAAAACAGGGTATGGGTTCTCTTTTGGAAAACTGGCTACGAATTCGAGTTCGGTCCTGATTTTTTTTTCTTCGGTTATGTCACGGGAAATGCTTAACAGGGATTCAAGCGTGCCTTTTTCATTGAACTCAGGCAGGATTCTTGAATTATAGGTTCTTGCGCCATGTATGCCGTGAAATTCAAATTCAGTTTCCTGTATATTGCCTGTGTCCATGGCCATTTTAAAGGCATTGTTCCAGATTTTACACAGTTCTTCAGGCATTTCCAGCTCTTCATTGGTTTTCCCTATGAACTTATCAGGCGGAATGCCTGTAATGGTTTCAATTGCCGGGTTTATGTACATGAAGCGCAGGTCTGAACTTAACCATATTATCACATCCGGATTATCTTCCGCTAGGGTTTTGAATCTGGTATTATCTTTTAACTTCGTGATTTCCTGCTCAGCCTGGTCAAGGAGTTTTTCAAGCTCTTCATATGTCGGTTTTTTCAAGTTCAATGTTGCCCTCCAAGATGTACAAAGACACAATCATTAAAGTATATAAATATCAAACAATTTCAATTCATGTAATCCGTGATTTTTGATTATTGGATTCCGTTATAAACTGGTAATTTTTAAGTTATGTCATGTGTATTTTTTAACAATTTATAGAATCCATTAAATATAAATCATGTTTTGCCTGCTTGAATCTATGCCTGTATAAAATATAATAAATAAAGGAGGTTATCAATGGCTCATAAATATCTGATGGCAATAGACAGTATGAATACAGCTGTAATGACAGCGCATTTTTTAAAAGAAATTTTGAAACAGGATGGTGTTGTAACAATATATGGTGTTATTTCAGATCCGGTTATGTCATATAATACTGCTTACTCTGCCGGTGTGCCGTTATATGCCGATAACAGGGAGATATTCATGAATATTGAGAATGTACAGAAAGACGAAATTATGAAGATAGTGCGTAAAGTCGATGAAATAATTGCCCATGTTTCGAAAAAAAATAAAGGAAAAATTTGAGAGTCAAAAGAACAGTATAGCTCATCAAATAGCTGAAGGAGCTCAAACCGGCAAATATGATGTTATAATAATGGGGAAACATAATTCGATCATGATAATGGAATTCCTGCTCGGAAGCGTTACTCATAAGGTTATTCATCTGTCTAAAAATATTCCGGTAATAGTGGTTTGATGGATATTTGTTGCGGGTTTATTTATTCTTATTTCTGGGAGTCAATATACCATTGAATGGCATAACTTATAAGTTCGTCGGAATCCTGCAGGTTTAGTTTTGTTCTTATGTGCCGCCTGTGGGTTTCAACCGTGTTTACGCTAAGATTCAGTTCATGAGCTATCTTTCTGGTCCCAAGGCCTTTACCGAGAAGCCTTAAAACCTCGAATTCCCTGTCCGTCAGCCTGTCCATGGACGATCCGGAACGCTCGGAAGTGTTTTGAAAAACCCTGGACACAATGTCCAGGGAAGCTGACGGGCGCAGATACAACTCATTCTTTAAGACGGTTCTGATAGCAGCTATTATGCTGTCTTCCATCTCGCTTTTCATGATGTAGCCTTTGGCTCCTGCCATGATCGCCCGTTCCGCGTAAATTTTTTCGTCATGCATTGACATTATCAGCGCCTTGACAGCAGGATATCTTTTATGCATTGACTTGACTAGGTCAATTCCATTAGCGTTCCCTTCCAGAGATATGTCCACAAGCGCCATATCCGGGTTCAGTTCGCCGATCATTCTGATGGCCTCGTTCGCGTTGCCTGTTTCCCCGCAGATATCCAGGTCCTTTTCCTCTTCAATGATCAATTTAATGCCCTTGCGTATGACAGGGTGGTCGTCGACTATGATTATTTTTTTCTTTTGTAAAGACATGATATTTTATTAAGGGAATTGTCATTTTTATCAAATTTCATGTAATCTATGTACTAATATTATTAGTGTCAATGTTTTTACATGGCATTAATTTTTTATTTTAAATGCCTGTTTTATTGTAGCGGTATTCATTAATGCCAAATAATGCAAACCGTGAATTGACATTGCCATGATTTTCCCTGTATACTATACTGTTTGTAAAATTAAGCAAAAAAAATATTTTCAGGAGGAAAAATATAATGAGTATTTTCATATGTCAGGTTTGCGGACATCTTGCTTTTAACGAACTGCCGGAAAAATGTCCGTCCTGCGGGTCAGGGAAGGATAACTTCAAACAGAACGACAGTATATTCAAAGAATCACAGGAGAAAAGCCCTGAAGCTGAAGTAAAACATGTGCCTGAAGTAATCATAAAAAGACAATGCGGGCTTATCCCTGAAGAATCATGCGTTGATGTTGTGATCAGAATAGGGAAAACGCTTCATCCAGTAAAGCTTGAACATTTCATTCAGTTTATCGATAAAATTTATAGCGATACTTTGTTGAATTTCATTTAAAAATCTTTCCAGAATTGTCTCAACCCGGTTTTGAAATTTTTTGATATAAATTTCTTCAACAAAGAAATTGTTAACCA
>CAZVYR010000062.1:2247-14539 GCA_964631555.1 uncultured Leptospirales bacterium | reverse complement strand
GGACTATGACACCATAAACATTTAAGCGGACACCCCATAAGAAATACTTCTGTCCTGATCCCAGGCCCGTCATGAACCGAGAATCGCTGTATATCATATATTCTTCCGGTTATTTCGTTAGTCATTTCTTATATTCCTTTCCCGGCAAAGGCACGGATTACCGTGCCCTTATTGATAAATTTAATATTAATCAATTTTTTCTTATTTTTAATCTATGCTTCGTGCTCTAATCTGACAATAATATTATTCTCAATAAGCATATACAATTTTATAAAAAAAGTACTATAGCCCGCAATCCTGATCGCAGGATTTTTAAATTGATCCGGATTTTTTCAAATTAAACACAATTGGTCATCGGTGTTACCACATGTATTAAAAACCAGCCCATATATCAAGAAAAAAAATACACCTTCTCTGTAACCTTTTCAGCTGCAAAACAATTATACAAAATAAGGGCCATCCTAAAATGAATTAATCCTAAACAAAACAATAAAACTGAAAATCTATTGACTATTTAATAACCCTGAAATTAATATGTATTTAGTATTATTGGATATATTACTATTGCTTCACTGAAGATAAAAATTATTTACACAATAGTTGGACAATAATCCTGAATATATATTCGGTTTTTCTGTGTGAATACGCCCGGCCTCTTCCCCTGCATAAACCTGTCTCCAACGTGCATATCATCACACGATCTAATGTACTTATCTGTTACAAGTATAATAATCGGTATTATAGAAAATATATTTCGATATAGCTATTCATTAACCCGCTTTTTAAACAGTTGCTTAAATAGAACTTAAATTAAAATAATATTCTTCAAATAAAGCTAAAGGAGTACTGTTATGAAAATGAAAGCTGCAGTAATCAGGAAGCCCGGATCAGTAAACATTGAAGCAGTCAACCTTGCACCGCCTAAGGAAAAGGAGGTTCTTGTAAAAACAAAGTTTTGCGGTTATTGTCATTCAGACTATTCTGCTGTAGAAGACTGGCTTGGTTTCCCTATGCCCATTGTAACAGGCCACGAAGCTTCCGGAGTAGTAATCGAAGTCGGACCAGGAGTAACAAAGGTTCAGAAGGGTGACCATGTCATTGCCTGCTGGGCCGTATCCTGCGGTACATGCAAGCTTTGCGTAACCGGAAGGGAGAATATATGTCCTACAAATCGTGACTTTATAGGAAACGGCACCTTGCTCGATGGGACATCACGGCTTACAGACTCAGATGGTAAAATGCTTCATCACCAGACATTTGTATCCGGACTCGCCGAATACATGGTTATACCGGAAGCAGGAGCCGTTAAAATAAGAAAAGACATGCCCCTGGACCAAGCTGCCATGTTAGCATGTTGTGTGCCTACCGGTTTCGGTGCTGTTTACAACACTGCGAAAGTAAAACCAGGTAATTCTGTGGCAATATGGGGCGCTGGCGGCATTGGTCTTAACGCGATACAGGGCTCAAAACTTATGGGAGCTAATCCTATAATCGCGGTCGATATTGAAGGGAGTAAGGAAGCAATAGCCATGGAATTCGGCGCCACTCATTTTATAAACAGCAGCAAGGAAGATCCGGTTCCCAAGGTCCAGGAGCTTACCGGAGGCGGCGCGGATTTCATATTTGAATCGACCGGAGATGTCGGAGCCATTAAACAGGTATACTGGGCATTGGGTATAGGCGGAAAACAAATCCAGATTGGGATTCATAACGCAAAGGAAGAAATATCGATGTCGCTTTCCTTTACACCCCCGCATAACAGGGATATAATCGGAACCCTTTACGGGGGAGTACACATCCAGACAGATATCCCAGCCATAGCAGATTTAATCATGGATGGCCGCTACATTAATCTAAGCAAACTTATCACTAAAAAATTCAAGCTTAATGAAATAAATGAAGTTCACGCAGCAATGCGAAAACGTCAAATCATAGGCCGATGGGTTTGTGAATTCGACTAATCTTAAACTCCTTTTGGCCTGCTGTTTGGCAGGCCAAAAGAAACAAAGTAAATTTACTTCGTTATATACTATATACTTGACAATATTTAACAATATTATATCAAAGTCCTTATTTGCTCGGTGGTGTAATTGGTAACACGTCTGACTCTGGATCAGAAGTCTCCAGGTTCGAGTCCTGGCCGGGCAGATTATGATAAATAATTACTAGATCCTCTGTTGAAAAATCATAAAGCTCTCAAGCAACTTCCTGAAAATAGCATATCCAAATTATCTTTATATTGGCACCATAGTCCCTTATGAGTCACCCGAAGAAAAACGAAATGAAAAATTATTATAATCTTCATACTGAACTGATAAGTGAGATAGGAAAAATATTCATGTCAACAAAGGACATGAATATCCTTCTTAAGAGCGTCCTTGAATCACTTTCCGGACATTTCCCGGTTGAAAGAGGAATGATAAATATATACATCCAGGAATTCAATGAAATACGTATTGATGTTTCAATAGGTTACTCCGACGACCAGATTGTAAAAGGAGTTTATAAATCCGGAGAAGGTATAATAGGCTCAGTAATTGCAAGCGGGGAACCTATGATAGTTCCTTCCATCTATGATGAACCAAAGTTTCTTAACCGTACAGGAGCCAGAGGGGAAAACAAAGGGAACAATATCGCTTTCATATGTGTCCCGATAAAAATCTCAGGAGAAACTATCGGCACAATATCCATCGACCTTTTAAAAGACAAAACCGGGCCCTTTGATGAAGAACTCGAAATACTCCTAATGATCTCAATCATGATAGCTCATGCAGTAAACAACAGAAAAGAGATGCTGCAAAGAGAAAGCCAGTTAAGGGAAGAAAATAAACTTCTTAAACTCAAATTAAATGCCGGGAATATGCCGGGCATGATGATCGGGAATTCTCATATTATGAACTCGCTTTGCGAAAAAGTGATGCTTGTTGCTGAGACCGACTCTACTGTACTTATAACAGGCGAAAGCGGCACCGGGAAAGAACTTATTGCAGAAGCTATACATTACAACAGTAAACGAAAAAATAAACCATTTATCAAGGTTAATGTATCGGCTCTGTCTCACAACCTGATAGCCAGCGAACTTTTCGGCCACGAAAGGGGATCTTTCACCGGCGCCTTTGCGCAAAAAAAAGGCAAATTCGAATTAGCGAACGAAGGTACAATCTTCCTTGATGAAATCGGCGACTTAAATCCTGAACTGCAAATCCACTTACTGCGTGTGCTCCAGGAAAAAACAATAGAACGTGTCGGAGGAACAAGTACAATATCCCTGGATGTCAGGATTCTTGCCGCAACTCACCAGAATCTGGAAGAAAAAATGCAAAATAAAGAATTCCGGTCCGACTTATACTACAGGCTTAATGTATTCCCGATATACGTACCACCATTAAGAGAAAGGAAAACCGATATTATGCTCCTCGCGGAATTTTTCCTTGAGAAATACGGCAAAAAAACAGGTAAAACCGTTAAAAGGATAAGCAGCGAAGCAATTGATATGTTGATGAGTTATCACTGGCCCGGCAATATCAGGGAACTTGAAAACTGCATTGAAAGAGCACTGATACTCTCGGATCAAGACGTAATAAGGAGCTATCACCTGCCCCCTTCCTTGCAAATGCCGCAGCCATCACAGATAACTGAAAAACCGGCAGCTATTTCCGGGAATCTTGAAGAAATGACGGATATGTTCGTACGGGAAATAATAATCGATCATCTGAAACTTACGAAGGGAAACATCTCACGGGCTTCGGAATTATTAGGTACTACAAAAAGAATCCTGAATTATAAAATAAAAAAGCTTGGGATTGACTATAAAAAATATTATTAGAAACATTATTATGTTCCTATCGCTTTACTGTCATATTTTCTTTGGCCAATAGGAACCGTAAATGCCGCACCGTGCCGCAGGATCGCTCCAACCGGGCACAGATCCACAAGCTCCTGCGCGACTTTGTCTGTAATGGAAGATGAAACATCCTCCGCTATTGTTAAACTCAATGTTTTATTGATACGTTTCATTCTAAAAACCGGTTTCCCTTCAGATGTTTTCGCACCCCTCACACACCTGAGGCATTGAATACATCTGTTAGTGTCCAGTAATATCTTTTTATCAGGAGTCTCGACCTGCCTCAAAGGAAATTGATACGGAAACCGGGGGACAAGTATCTGGTACCGGTAGGCCAGTGCCTGCAGTTCACAATTACCGCTCTTCTCGCATACTGCGCATTGATGATTCCCTTCGACATACAGCATTTCAATAATTGCTTTCCTGATATCGTTTAATTCTTCAGTATCGTTCTCAATACGCATGCCGTCTTCAACCTGGGTAGTACACCCGGCAACATAATTATCATTAACCTTGCATGTACATATTCTGCACGTGCCTGCCGGCCTCAGACCTTTAAAGTCACAGAGCCCTGGAATAAAAACATTTAACTCCCTGGCAGCCGCGGAAATAGATTGTCCCTCATTAACCTTATACTTCCTGTCATCAATATATATCGTGATCTTTTTCATAATGCACCCCTTAATATTAAACGTTCTTCAAGACTATCGTCCTAATTCCCATACCGCAGGGCTTTTGCCTCAACTAGGGCTTTTTCCAGATCAAATTCAGTGGTATACTCAATATCGAGAAACCTGCTGTTATAATCGTTAATAAATTCTGAAAAGGAACTAAGAATAATATTCGGAGCTGTTTGCCCCAATCCGCATCTTGACGACTTTTGCACTATAAGACACCAGTCCAGCAGTTCTTTCATGTCCCGCTTATTGCCACTCCCCTTTATTATCTTTAATAATTTGTTTTTCAATAGTACATTCCCGCATCTGCACGGGACACACCATCCGCATGACTCATTCGTAAAAAAATCCATACAATCATGAACTATATCAAGCACAGAGGTATGTTTATCTGATAAAATGAGGGAACCCCCTACTGATAAGTCTTCAAAACACAACTTTCGTGAAAATGAATCCCTGTTCAGGATCAAGCCGGAAGGGCCTCCTGCTAAAACCGAATATATATCCTCACCGCTGGCCATGGAAATAATATCATTAATACTTGCACCCCACTCAAGCTCATATATACCCGGGTTCAGGCAATCCCCTTCAACCTGTACAATACGCGTTCCACTTGAATTGCCGTTCCCTAATCCGGCAAACCAAGAAGCACTGTTTGAAAAAATCCCGGCAATATTAACAAGTGTCTCAACAGTATGTACCACTGCAGGGTTTCCAAGGAACCCCTTCTCTGCAAGAAATATCTCACCGCTGCTATCATCTCTTCTGCCTTCATAAGCACCTGTTAAAGCAGATTCAGCACCAGATATATAAGCACCCACCGACCTTTTAATACTAATATCGAAGTTAAAATCCTTTCTGCCTGCAATATTTTTACCAAGAAAATTTGTCTGCCTAAGCTTAATAAGAACATCTTCCAGAGATGGCTGCAAATTATCATACTCTTCACGAAGATAAAAAATTCCGTTTTCAGCGCCACAAGCGTAACCCGCGCAGATCATACCATGAAATATCATTTCAGGCGATTCTTTTAATAATACATGATCTTTAAATATACCGGGATCACCCTCGTCAGCATTACAGATAATATATTTTACCTTGCTTTCTTCCAGGCTGCATTTCTTTAATTTCCCGGCAACAGAAAAAGTGCGTCCTCCTCGTTCTTTTAAACCTGCCTTATCAATCTCCTCAATTGCCTTAATCGGCGCAAAATGTAAGATTTTTCCCACAGCATCACTTCTATAAGGATTAAAAAAAACAGGGCCCGGTTTAACTATATCATAGGAAAAATTCGGGCCGTTTATCAATAATTTAATATCAGCCATGATAGTTACTCTCTTTATTAAAAGGATTGGGCTTGAGTTTGTTGAGCGGTTTTATCTATTCAAAAATAGAGATTATTTAATTGCATCAGATTTGTCAATAACTTAAATAGGTGAAATAGACAGGCATTTCATACCCGGAATATCAGATAATCTCAAATTAGTAAAAATCTATTACCATCTATTTCGGCATATGGGAAAGCGGTTCTGGATGTATTGTAGCTTCAATACCCAAGTCCGCCATAAGCAGCTCTTCCAGGTTAGTCACAATTTCATGCGCATCATGCAGGTTCATTTCATCAGGAAGCCTTATATGAGAAGTAAGCTCCCAGTGATAACCATATTTATGAATATGTATATGATGGATATTAACCATATCCGGGTACCTTTCTTTAATAACATGATGTATTTTCTCAATTAAATCTTTATCAGGCTCTTCGCCTATAAGAATGCTGACTGTATTTTTCATTATTTCATACACAGCATAAAAAATAATAGCGGAAACAATAATCCCCAGTAGCCCGTCAATCCACCAAAAATACCGGCTTGTAAAAATACCGACAAGTACTATCAATGAAGATATGGAATCACTTCTGTGATGCCAGCCATCAGCCTTTAGAGATTCTGAATTTATTTTTTTACCCAGCCTGATTGAAAACTGGGCAAGCCCCTCTTTCACTAATATTGAGACTACAGTTGCCACAATCGCTAAAATTCCGAAATCAGCAGCCTTGTTATTTATCAGCTTTTTGATTGATTCCATCAAGAAGCTTGCCGCAACGACTGCAAGAAGTACTGCTATAATGACGGATCCGATCAGCTCAGCTCTGCCGTGGCCAAAAGGATGCTTCTCATCCGCAGGCCTGTATGATATTTTTGTTCCGATAATGACAATAAGCGAAGTTAATGAATCCGATAGGGTATGCCATGCGTCAGCTATTATTGCTACTGATCCGGAAACAACCCCGGCCCAGTATTTCAGAACAAAAAGAAGGGTATTCAGGAATATAGAAAGCCATCCTTCTATATAACCAAAATGTTTTAATTTTTTTATATTTTCAGAAACCATTCTGAGCCTAATAACACGTTTGATATTTTATTAATAGTACAGGATTCTGGATCCCTGAAAGAATATGATTTCGAAGTATAGGAAAGTTTATTAATCCGGCAAGAAATTAATTTCTGATTTACTTAAAGAGCCGCCTGTCTGGAATAATACACCCGAATAATTTAATAGATTATAGAATCTATTTGTTCTATATCCGGTCCACCAGCCAAGCCACAGCTTACATTATATTCCAGGAATATCCTGAATAAAATGGGATCGATCTTCAGGCTCTTATTAATATACTCCTTTTTCATTAGTCTAAGCGCGTCAATTACAGGGATGGATTTCTTTCCTACAAGCGAATCATATACATCCAGGATCTCAATAACCTTGCACGGAAAATATGCAAGGGAAATACCATGAATAAAATCATTCTTATCATAGCTAATGAAATAACGGCACATATCTTCTGAATATTTTTTCCCGGATATTTTCAATAATATAGGCTTTGTAAAATTATAACTTCCCTTCCCTCCATAATATTCGTGGTGGAAAACCGACATAGCAAGTGCTTCAAACGGATACTTTCGTGCTTTTATTATCATATTATACCCGTGAAGAGCGTGCTTTTTTACAATCTCATGATTATACGGTTCCGAGCCATCATGATAATTAATATATCTTATCTTCCCAATATCAAATAAAAGGGCGCCAATCGCATAGTTCATGAGCTCTTTCTCTTTGTTAATACGCCGTATCCCGTCTTTAAAAATAGTCTCTATCGTTACAGATATATCAGGAAACTTTTTCCTGTAATACCTGTGATACCTGTCCCTGAACATTCCCCGGATATTCTTTGTAAACAAACCCTCGCCGATATACTCATTAAAAAACATGCAAAAAGATATAAACATAAGAAAAACTTTATTAATATGATCCATTGTAGCGGACCCGGTTGATATTTCATTAAATATCTTAAGATCATTATAAGTATACTTCTTTTGCTCGAATACATCTAACAAAATCTGAACGACCCAGTTTGATTTAACAAGAACACCATGAGCTTCATCGCTAATTATTTTATCCGAACTGATATCCTCCAGATTAGCATTATTAGCATAAAAAGTACTGCTGAGTACCTCCACCATTTTAACAATTACGGATAAATCCAGTTCTCCGGTTCCCTCGCTGAGTCTGGATATGCTTTCATCCAGTAACTCCTCTCTCTCAACCACAGTCATATCTTTAAATATGATAGCCTGCTCTTCAACCCTGCCGTATTTCTCCACCTCCTGCATAGGAGGAACAGTCTGTTCCGCAATAACCGGTTCTTCCCCGGAAGATTTTCTGTTTTGTATTTTGCGTTCCCAGTTCCTTTCTATATAAAAATTGATAGATTCAGCATCTTTTTCTCCAAGGAATTGCTCAAGCTTTATCACCGGAATAACAACAAGCTGATTATCTATATTCTTTCGCCAAACCGCGACCTTTGCTTCTACAATGTCCTCTAAATGGCTCCTGATTTCCTGTATGGATATCTCATCTATATCGTTTACGGAAATTTTTAACTCTTGCGTTTTCTTTTCCATGTTTTATATATATATCCTTAAGAAATAGGTGAAACCTGTTATATATTGTAAATTAAATATAAGATACAGTCAATAAATTACCAATTCACCAGGGAGTTGTATAAGCATACGCTATTAATCCTTTTGTATCATCTTTGAATAAAACATATCAAATTTGCAAAGTAGTATCTTCATTAAATATATCGTCCAAAATACAAAGGAATAATTAAAAATTCGGATAATAATTTTAATATAACCGGTAAAGAAGCAATAAATAAGATTACGCTACTTTCCTGCTCCTGATTTAATTCCCTCCCCTCCGTTTCAATACCGTAAATAAAGCGCTCATCATCAGGCCTTAGCCCGATCCCCTCCGTTTCATCTTCGTATCCACTTCGTTTCAAAGTCATATAGAAAGGTATCTCTGGTCAAGACAGACACTCAGCATCCGGAATACTTCCATATTGTAAGTATGAATTTAATATTGAATTCAAGTATTCAAAAAAATTAGTTGACAATGTAATTAGAACTTTAGCAGAATTATGGATTCATCCTTATATTGATAATAACGGGCGATTAGCTCAGCTGGCTAGAGCGCCTGCTCGACACGCAGGAGGTCGTTGGTTCAAGTCCAATATCGCCCATATCAGGAGATCCAAATAATTTAGGTGGTTGTATTGAACAAAGAGATTCAGATTACCCTGCCCGATTCTTCCATTCTCACAGTCGGGAATGGAACCTCAGTATACGAAATAATCGGTAATATCGGAAAAGGATTACAAAAAGCTGCAGTATGCGCAAAGATAAACAACGAACTGGTTGACCTTTCTTACAAAGTCGGTTCAGACGCCTCTATAGCAGTCTTTACATTCGATTCCAGTGAAGGAAAAAAAACCTTCTGGCACTCCGGGTCACACCTGATGGCCCAGGCTGTTCAGCGGCTATATCCGGAAATAAAACTCGCAATAGGCCCCGCCACAAGCGAAGGATTCTATTATGACTTTGATACCGATAAACCCTTCTTGCCTGAAGACCTTGAAAAGATCGAAGTCGAGATGAAAAAAATAGTAGAAGAGGATATTGAAATCACCCGTGCCGAAATATCAAGGGACAAAGCAATTAAATTATTTGAATCAAAAAACGAAAAATATAAAATCGAACTTATAGAAGATATCAAAAGCCCGGTTTTAACCATATACAGACAGGCAGAATTTACTGACCTGTGCAAGGGCCCTCATGTACCAAGAACCTCGTATTTAAAGGCTTTTAAACTCCTTTCCATAGCAGGTGCATACTGGCGGGGCGATGAAAAGAACAAAATGCTTCAGAGAATATACGGCATCACTTTCCCGGACGAAAAATCACTGAAAAAGCATCTCGCAGTACTTGAAGAAGCAAAAAACAGGGACCACAGGAAACTCGGGAAAGAACTCGATATATTTTCTTTCAGCAATCAGGTTGGCGCGGGCCTTCCCCTGTGGCATCCAAACGGGGCTTTATTAAGATATGTTATAGATAAATTTTCAACAGCAGAACATCTGAAAAGAGGCTATAAACTAAATACAGTACCTCATATTGCCAAAGCTGATCTCTATGAAACCTCAGGACATTTAGGCTTTTATAAAGAAAACATGTATTCCCCTATCCAGATAGACAATCAGGATTATTATTTAAAACCCATGAACTGCCCTTCGCAGATACAGATATTTAACAGCAGTATGAAAAGCTACAGGGATCTCCCTTACAAAGTCTTTGAGATGGGCACTGTTTACAGATATGAAAGATCCGGCGTTCTGCACGGACTTACCAGGGTCAGGGGATTTACCCAGGATGACGCGCATATCTTTTGCAGTAAAGAACAGATAGAAGAGGAAGTAATTAAAGTTCTCAACTTCACTCTTGAAATGCTTGGAACTTTCGGGTTTAAAGAAAAGAATATTTATCTGTCCACCAAACCTGAGAATGCGGTTGGAACTGATGCAAGCTGGGAAATCGCGACCAAAGCTTTAAAGAACTCTCTTGAACAAAATAACATAGAATATAAAATTGATCCCGGCGAAGGTGTATTTTACGGCCCCAAAATAGACATTAAAATAAAAGACGCTATCGGAAGGGAATGGCAATGCAGTACAATACAGGTCGATTTTAACCTGCCTGAACGGTTTGATATCAATTATATAGGGCCAGACGGACAGAAACACAGACCGATAATGATCCATAGAGCTTTACTTGGTTCTCTTGAACGATTTATTGGGATATTGATTGAACATTATGCCGGGAAATTTCCAACATGGCTTTCACCTGTGCAGGTATTACTGATTAACATCGGAGAAGATACCGGTAAATTTACTGAAGATCTTGCAATGAAACTAATGAGTGAAGAGATCAGAACAGAAACAGACCTCAGAGAAGAAACAGTCTCATATAAAATCAGAGACGGAATAGCAAAGAAAATACCGTATATCGGAGTAATAGGGAAAAGAGAATCAGAAAACAATACTATTTCCCTCAGAAAAAGAGGAGAGAAAAATTCATTTGTTATGAATATCGATGAATTTATTACCTATTTAAAAAACGAAATTAAAAATAAATCCTGATATCATTATCATCAAAAATTTTTATATATTAATAATAAACTCTGAAATAATTTTTAACAATAGAAAAGCTGGTTATAAAATATATAATATAGCCTGCAAAATGGATTTGCAGTTAAAAAACCTGTATTATTAAGGAAATATAGTTGATTTTATAGACTATTATTTTTCATTATCATCATTTATAAATAAACTGGAGGATTGTTATAAACAAATCTGATTCAAAATCAAATAAAAGCAAAGGGCTGAGGGTCAATGAGGAGATAATTGCAGATAAAGTAAGACTTGTTTTAGAAGGGAGTGAATCCAATATTGTTACTTTAGAGGATGCGTTAAAGATTGCGCGTGAAAAATCGCTTGATTTAGTAGAGATATCCCCTAACCAGGACCCGCCGGTTGTGAAGGTAATCGATTATAGCAGGTATGTATTTGATCAGAGAAAAAAAAGCAAAGAGCATAAAAAAAAGCAAAAAGTAATCCATTTAAAAGAGATCAAATTAAGACCTGCAATTGCCAGTAATGATTACGATCATAAACTTAATCAGGCAAAAAGTTTTCTTGAAAAAGGAGACAAGGTCAAATTTTCAATAAGATTTAAAGGACGCGAAATCGTACACAATGACCTTGGATACAACTTGCTTAACAGGGTAATTGAAGACCTTGAAGAAGTAATCCAGGTTGAACAGCAAGCTACTTCAGAAGGCCGTGCAATTATTATGATCGTGGCTCCGGGATCCGGATCAAAGAAAAAAAAATTATAAACCCAGGATATTGATCCTTAACAAACTGGGAAAAAAGGGAACAGCAATTATATAAACCAGGGCATCACCCAAATGTCTGTTTTTTATTACATAGAAATGCTGTGGAGCCTTTGATATATAAAATTATGAATAACGAGGTGGAAGATGCCTAAATTAAAGACCAACAGTGGAGCAAAAAAAAGATTTAAATTAACCAAGTCCGGCAAAATTAAAAGATCAAATGCTTATAAAAGCCATTTACTGGAAGGCAAAAGCAGGAAAAGGAAACGGCAGCTCAGAAAATCAAGTATTGCTGCTGAAGCTGAAGAAAGAAAAGTTAAAAGGATGATACCCTATGCCGGTTAAAAAATTATTTTTAACCAGAATCACTATCTGACTTTTATGGGAATAAACTTAATATAATAAAGTAAATTAAAAACAGTACTGTAGCTATAATAAATCCAAAGAAAGTATTTGTCATGATTATTCACCGGCATAT
>CAZVYR010000062.1:0-2237 GCA_964631555.1 uncultured Leptospirales bacterium | reverse complement strand
TGTACAGAAAGTTGATGAGTTAATCATGATAAAAGATTCAATAGGAAATTTTATATAATTAAACAAGAGGAAAATTATGCCAAGAGCAATAAGCGGAAAGACGCATAGCCAGAGGAGAAAAAAAATATTAAAGGATGTTAAAGGATTTTATGGCGCAAGAAGCAAGCTGTATCGAACAGCTAAAGACGCTAGAAGAAGAGCCTTACAAAATTCATACATTCACAGAAGAACAAAAAAAAGGGATTTCAGAACATTATGGATAATAAGAATTAATGCTGCTGCCAGAATCAGTGGAATTCCCTATAGCAAATTGATTGCTGGTTTACGAACTTCGGGGATTGCATTAAATCGTAAAATGCTCGCAGATATTGCTGTAAAAGATTTAAATGCCTTTCAAAAGATCGTTGATAAGATAAAAGAAAAATCGGTATAACCATTTGCTTCCGGCCTTTAAAAGCTAGATACGCTCTACATCAACTAAAGAAATAATAAACGCCTCTTTAAAGGCGTTTATTTTACTCTTCATAACTATAACAACATATGCCGCTACTTAAACTGGAACAATTTATACAATCCCTAAAGAGGAGATTGTTGTATCATTTTCAGAACAAAGATTAAAGATCGATAATAATTTTCGGAAAGAGATATATACCCTTGCGTTAGGATTCCTCTCAAATCTTTCCATATGGTATACCATTGAATATATACACAAAGGGCTGGTCAATACGACTGCGAATAAATTAGGTGATTCTTTTTAAGAGATATGGTATTATATAGGAGATTTTTATAAAATCTTTTATACTGGTTTCCTTATTTCATTTAGAATACCAACAGGCGTAAATGCATACACTGATAGTGAATGGCGCAATGTAAGCTTTGGCAACAATGAATTAAAAATCGGCCAGGCAGTCAGGATGGATATTTATAACTCAATGATTCTTCATGTAAATTTATATATGTTTTCAGGGAAAGTCCGGACGAAAATTTCTATAAGGGTTATTATCTTAATCCAACAAAAAAAGAGACATATCAGAAAATTTTTGGCCTGAATTTCCTGGCAAATAATACTTTTATTAATAACGACAGATTAAAAACGATTATATTATATTTTCAGCAGGACTTAATATGAAAGAAATATATCAGGTTATACCCTATATTGATTTCTATCTTTCCCACAGAGTATCTCCCAAAAATACCAGCGAATACGATAAAATCCAGATCGAAGCTGTTGGTGTAAACCCAATTTTCCTCTCTATTGGTCTTAGATATTTCTTTTCGGATTATTTATTTTGCGGTCTATATTACATCTATAATATAAAAAAAGAAAAAAAATTCATTAAAGATATTATTGGTTTTGATTTTAGCTTGCAATTTTAACATAAGAATGTCATAATAAAATTATATTACATTTTAAATACATATGTCTTTTTTATTATACAATCGTTATTTATTATTTAATCTAAATAATTAACTAGACATATTATTTTAGCCGAAAATAATAAAAAGGATATAGCTTTTAGCCAATTAGGATTATTCCCGAAAATACGCAGTTCTCATTGATATCCGATCTCTGACTGTGAAATTGACGGGAGATGTTGTTTCGAAATGTCTTAGTAAAAGTTTTATCTTTATCTTTAAAATTATTTTTATAAATTACACTTTAATGTAAGATGCAACTTTGTGAAAATAAAAGTCGTGATTAAAATATTATCAACAAATGCTCTAATGGAGGTATTTTATAATGATTTCAATGCAACAACTTGAAGAGCTTGAAACCAGGATTGTTAAGGCTTTACAATTGATAGGAGACCTGAGAACGGAGAATGCAAAATTAGAAACAGATAATGAATCTCTTCAGGCACAGGCAGAAGACGCAAAGCTCAGTCTTGAAGAAAAAGAACAGGAACTGGCCAAGCTTCAAAAAGAACTCGATGAAAAAATCAAAGAACTCCAGGATATCAAGGAAAAGGAAGATATACTAGAAAAGAAAATTATCGAACTACTGACTAAACTTGATTCCTTGAAAGAAGGAGGAATGTCCATACCTCCATCTGCTGACCTTAAAGCAAAATCATCCGAACTGGAACCGGAGTCAATGAGTGCTCCTGTGGAAGAAGAAATTACTGATTATGATGAAGACACAGTTATTGAAGCTGTAGAACCTGAAGAATCAGAAATTACAGAAGAAGATGAAGATATTATTATTATTGATGAAGAAAATTCCGACCAGGATATTA
>CAZVYR010000061.1:0-14802 GCA_964631555.1 uncultured Leptospirales bacterium | reverse complement strand
GTCCAATTCATGATACATAATTATAAACCGGATATCAGTAACCGGATTCCGTGAAAAACCATTACCATTTTCCTGTTCTATTGACCGCAGGCTGTGGATGATTTTTAATCTCGTCCAATGCTTTATCAAGATCAGCCTGCGACATTTCATGATCCTCCAGATCTCCTGCCATATACTTTTCATAACCCGCGAGATCCAGGAGACCATGACCGCTGAGATTGAAAATGATGACTTTTTCCCTGCCCTCTTCTTTTGCTTCCTTTGCTTTCCTGATAGCAGCCGCTACAGCATGACTAGTCTCCGGAGCAATAATTATTCCCTCCGTCCGGGCGAATGTGAGAGCCGCTTCAAAACACTCAAGCTGGGGAAGCGCCATAGGCTTCATCAGTCCTTCAACAACACCTTGTGAGATCAGCGGAGCCATGCCGTGATAACGAAGTCCGCCTGCGTGAATAGGTTCAGGTATAAATCCATGACCAAGAGAATGCATAGCAAGCAGCGGTGTCATTTTAGCAACATCACCGTGGTCATAAACAAATTTCGCGCGGGTTAACGTCGGGCAGGAAGCGGGTTCAACAGGTATTATCTCAATATCGGCACCGTTAATTTTATCATGTACGAAAGGGAAAGAAAGACCCGCAAAATTGCTTCCTCCGCCCACGCATCCAATCACCACATCCACCTTTTTCTCACCGAACTTCTCGAGCTGCTTCTTCGCTTCAAGCCCTATTATAGTTTGATGTAAAAGTACGTGATTCAATACACTTCCAAGTGCATACCTTGTCTTGCCGGATGTATCCATAACAGCTTCTTCAACAGCTTCACTGATTGCGATCCCAAGGCTGCCCGGAGTATCAGGATACTTTGCTAAAATATCGCGTCCTGCCTGTGTTTCAGAGCTCGGGCTCGGAACGCATTTGCCTCCCCACACCTGCATCATTGACTTTCTGTAGGGCTTCTGCTCATAACTGATACGCACCATAAAAACTTTACATTCCAGACCCACGAGTGAACATGCAAACGACAGAGCGCTTCCCCACTGGCCTGCTCCGGTTTCGGTTGTGAGTTTTTTTATACCGAATTCCTTATTATACCATGCCTGGGCAACCGCGGTATTCGGTTTATGACTTCCTGCCGGTGAAAGGCTTTCATTCTTATAGTAAATTTTCGCCGGTGTACCGAGCTCCTTTTCAAGAAACTTTGCCCTGTGCAGAGGTGAAGGCCTCCATCTATAGAGAAGTTCAAGCACTCCCTCCGGAATATCGATCCATCTTTCCTGGCTTGCTTCCTGCTCTATCAGGTTCATGGGGAAAACCGGTGCAAGCATATCAGGAGTAATCGGATTCCCGTCCGGACCAAGAGGCGGCTGAAGCGGGCTGGGAAGGTCTGCTGCCAGGTTATACCACTGGCGGGGAATTTCGTCTTCGGTTAAAAATACTTTAGTGTTCATCATTTGCTCCTAAAATTAATATCAATAAGTTTTTATGAATATCCGGATTGCTAACTGGTTTTTGTTAAACTATTGTGGATATCTATTATATACTTGAACGCGGACCCTTTTTTCTTTAATTCCTTTGAACCGCGCGTTATCTTACACAGGCTGACGCCAAGTTTTTCCGAAATCTTTCTCTGAGGCATCCCTTCATCCAGCAACTTAACCAGTTCCCAGCGTAAAGAAATTTCGTCTACCTCTTTTGGTGTCAACAGACATATTAAAAACTTTTCTATTATTTTCTGATCATCGGTAATTGAAAGAATATTCGCGATTTCCTTTAACTGTTTCATTTATCTTTATAAAGGCATACCTGTTATTAGAGTTTCTATTAATAGAATCAAAGAAACATGATTACTTTATTGTCAAGTTTTTTTAGCCGTGTTATATTATTAAATAACAATTAAAACAGCTTTTTATCCTCTTTTGTTTTTAATTTGACATATTACAAATCATCTGTAGTCTGATATATGAGAAATTTGCCTGTATCCGCAATCTTTTAAATAAATCAGGCGTAATCAGACTTTACATTAGGATAGCTCTTTATGAATAATGAAAATAAAAAGACGCCGAAAGCATCCAGAAAAGAGATCTTCGGCTGGTGCATGTTCGATTTCGCGAATTCATCATACACGACTATCATTATAACCGCAGTATTCAATGCTTATTTTGTAAGCGTTGTAGCTTCGCCAAAAATTTACGCCAAGGGTTTCGGTGAGTTCTTATGGGGCAGCGTGGCTATCCCTGTCTCTTACTTGATGGTAATCATTACAGGCCCTGTTCTCGGTGCACTTGCGGATTTCTCAGGATCTAAAAAAAAATTCCTTTTCATGAGTTATATTCTGTGCGTTATCTTTACAGCGCTTTTATTCTTTGTAAAAGAAGGAGATGTGTTACCCGCGATTATTCTTATAATAATTTCCAATTTTGCCTATGCTTCAGGGGAAAATTTTGCTTCCGCGTTTCTCCCTGATCTCGCGAACAAAGAAGACATGGGCAAGATATCAGGATACGCGTGGTCTTTCGGTTATTGGGGGGGACTTTTATCCCTCGCAGTCTGCCTGGCGGCAATAACATATTTTAAAAATACGATTAATAGCGACATTGCAGTAAGATCTTCGGCGCTAATTGCAGCGGCCTTCTTTGCTTTGTCGGCTATACCGACTTTCTTATGGTTAAAGGAGCGAAAGAATAAGGAAGTAATGCCCCCGGGTTATAATTACTTTACAATAGGGTTTAAGCGACTTTATGACACTTATAAAAGTATCAGATATTTCAAAGAATTGCTCAAATTCCTGGCTACATTCCTTATTTTTAATTCCGGAGTTATGATTGTTATTACATTTGCCGCGATTTTTGCTGAAAAGGTCTTTAACTTTACAGTTACCGAAAATATATTCCTGATCATCATTGTAAATATAACAGCTTCTATCGGAGCATTTCTTTTCGGATTTGTTCAGGATAAGATAGGTTCAAAAAGAACAATATTGATTACCCTGGTTTTGTGGCTGATAACTGTAATACTTGCCTATTTTTCCAGGACCAAAGCTAATTTCTGGTTGCTCGCCAACGTCGCGGGTCTCGCGCTCGGCTCAACCCAGAGTGCTTCCAGGGCAATGGTGGGACTCTTTTCCCCGGAAACAAAATCCGGGGAATTTTACGGTTTCTGGGGTCTTGCAGGTAAACTCGGTGCTATTTTAGGGCCAATGACTTACGGGTTGCTTGTTTTGCTCTCCGAAGGAAACCAAAGAACTGCTATCCTGGCAACAGGAATTTTCTTTATATTGGGAATAGTGGGAATGTTTTTCTGCAATGAGAAGGAAGGAATACAATCCGCGAAATTATATGACAGCAATATTGCCCTGTAATATTACAGGGGGATCACTTTGATCCTTTACGGAAAATCCTGCGCATAAGAGGGAATTCAAGCTTTATAGCGCTTTCAGGGCACACTTCCTGGCAGCAGTAGCATCTTATACAGGTAGTATAATTATGGGCAGGCGGTTTTTTTTTATCTCCATCAACCCAGTTTACCGATTTCGGAGAAGTCGGGCATATATTTACGCACATCCCGCATGACACACACTTCTCTTTAATAATACGGGGTTTGGCAACCAAACGGTTGCTCAGAAACCTGATTATCCCGTTTTCCCTGAACGGCCTGATCTGCGATCTGTCTATCTTAAATCCGCTCTGAATGAACTCCCCTAAATCATCTCCAAGAAGCTCAATCTCAGCTTTCTTATATGTTCCTGAGCCTGATCTGTACCCGCGTATAATAGTCGGAACATACTCCGGATTAAGATCAAGCATTCTGCACACTGTCGCGTCAAGCGCGATAGGATCATCCGAGAATAGAAGAACATTCATTTTTCTGGGATTTCCTCCCCTTGGGCCGTTCCCTTCCATCGCGAATATTCCATCCATAACATAGAGCGCAGGATGAACATAATTGTTCAGATCAACAAGCATTTGCGCGAATTTATTGGCATCCGGAAGTTTCAGGTGATACTCGCCCTTCCCCAGGCCTGGGATACACCCGAACTGGTTCTTGACACAGCCTGTGAGTTTTTCAAACCCGTGGGTCTTAAGCTTGGGAATGCTTATTATAACATCATGGTCTGTAACAGCTTTTGCTATGACAAAATGTTTATTCTGAACGCCGTTTTCATGATATATTTCCACGCCGTTCCTGAAATCAGCTTCAGCTATTCCCAGTTCCTCAGCCTCGGCCAGTATGCCGCATTTTTTCGCTACAGAAGCCGTACTTCCGAAAGAAGGCGAATCACCGTAACTCACTACCGCGCCTGTTTTTAAAAATTCTTCAGCCACAGCCCTGAAAACCGCCGGATGAGTGGTAACGCATCTCTCAGGCAGTTCGCTTATTAAAAGATTCGGCTTTAAAAGCAGCTTCTGCCCTTTTTTAACGAACCTGCCCGGGCCTCCTAACAGACCCAGTCCCCTTTGTACTGAAGCCTTGACCTCATTGTACTCATAACTTACGCAGCGAATTAAAACTACTCTTGACATCATCTCAACACCTGTTTCAGCGCCTTTGTAAGCATTTCTTCAGTTACAGGCTTCATAAGAAACACATCTATACCGCGTTTCTTTGCTAATTCCCCTGAAATCCTTTCACTATATCCTGTGCACATAATAACAGGTATATCAGGACGAATAGTTTTTATCTCATTCGCGAGATTATCCCCGGTCATGTCAGGCATGGTCATGTCTGTAATAACCACATCGAAACTCTGTGGATT
This sequence comes from uncultured Leptospirales bacterium, assembly GCA_964631555.1. GTDB lineage: Bacteria > Spirochaetota > UBA4802 > UBA4802 > JAFGDQ01 > CAZVYR01. Next base: position 10,047 of record CAZVYR010000061.1, on the reverse strand, counting down.
TTCCATGAACATTGCCAGTGCCTCCAGGCTATTTGTTTTTGCCGTAACTGAATAACCGTTCTTTTCCAAAAGCTGTTTATGTAAATTTACGATCTGAGTCTCATCATCAATAAAGAGTATCCGTTCACCGGCCAGCCCCTTAGGCCCGGCCTCTTTCGAATCGCTCTCCCCCTCAGGTATATTATACTGGGGTAAATATACCTCTACTATAGTCCCCTGGCCTGGCTCGCTTTCTATCTTAATGCTTCCGTCATTGGCTTTAATAATACCATGTACCACTGCAAGACCCATACCGGTCGTTCCTTTAGCCAAATCTCTCGTGGTAAAATAAGGATCAAATATCCGCTCAATGATCTCCGGATCAATCCCGTGCCCTGTGTCCCTGACAGTCAGCTTAAAGTAATTTCCGGGGATCAAATCCCCGTGTGAGGATGCCTGATCTTCAACTATGACTGCGTCTTCCAGTTTTATCTCCAGTTTACCGCCTTTCTCCCTCATAGCATGCTCCGAATTAGTACACAAATTCATAAGCAATTCCTTTATCTGTACAGGATCAGCCATCACCATATCCGATTTGCTTGACAGCCTGGTTACAATTTCAATTGTACTGGGAATGGAAGCCCGCAGCAACTTCAGGGTATCTTTTATCACAGACTTGATCTGTACCGGCTTGCGCTCACCCGGTGACCTGCGTGCAAAGCTTAGCATCTGGTGAACTACATCCTTAGCCCGCAGGGAAGCTGTACGCACTTCTTTCATATACTCCCCTGCAGTACTATCTTCAGGAATAGTGCCGAGTGATAGTTCTGTGTAGCCGAGAATGATCCCGAGAATATTATTAAACTCATGCGCAATACCCCCGGCAAGTGTACCTATGGATTCCATTTTTTGTGCATGCCTGAGTTGGCTCTCCAGCGCCTTTTTTTCCGAAAGATCACGCACCAGTGCCACGATATATTCCTTTTCCCCGTGTTTTATGAACTTGGCGCTTACTTCTACAGGGAAAACAGAACCGTCGCTTCGTCTGTGTTCACGTTCTGCTAACATATGGCCTTTATTCTTCATTTTAGTCACATACTTCCGCCAGGAATCCTTATCAGCAAAAAAAGCTTCAATATCGTTTATCTTTAAATTAAGGCATTCCGGACGAGCATACCTGAGATCGGAACATGCTTTCTCATTTACATCCATAAACCTCGCCGTATCCGGATCAATAATATAGATCGCATCGTTCGATTGATTGAACAAGTCCCTGTACAATTCCAGGTCACCCTCAGTACGCTTGAACTCCGATATATCGCTTAGTGCGGCCCTGATGTATCCGGAGCTTTCACTTTCTTTTACAACCGTACACGCCAGGTTGGAAAAAAATTCGCTGCCGTCTTTTTTCACAAACCTTAGTTCGCAGGTCTGAGGCAACTCTTCCTCAAGAACGGACAGTCTGTGCTTGTAAAAAATATCCTGATCATCCCTTTTAATAAAGCGGGTAAATGGCTTTCCTATTAAATTTCTCCGTTCTATTCCTAACATAACAGCACCTGTAAGGTTCACCTCGTCGATTATCCCTTCTTCATTTAATGTAAAATATCCGACAGGAGAGAAGTCATAAAGATGAGAATACTTGTCACGCGATTTTTCAAGTTCATGCTGTATTCGGCGCAGCTCTTCATTTTGCATTTTTAGTTCAATCTGATGCACCTGTAGTTCATAGATTAGGCCCTTTCTGCCCTCTGAGATTATATTGGACAGGTCTCCATCAATTTCCGGCTTTCCTCTCATTACCCGGTCAGCCCGCTTTCTGAGTCCGGAATCATCCGGGAACTCCTTTTTTCTATTCATTTTAACCTCCATTATTTTTCAGCCAACCACTCTAAATTTCTCTCAGTGATCGCGATCTCAATGGGGTTGCCGATTTCATTTGTCAATGCAGTGGCTGTCACCCATACATTTAAAATAATTCCGTTCTTGGTCAAACGCCGGCTCTTGAACGATTTTATAATCTCGCTGTCTTTTAATTTTCCAAGCATCAATTCCATTTCTTTCTTTTTGTCATCCGGAATAATATCCTGAATATTCAGTGTCATAGCCTCGGGTTCAGTCCAGCCATACATCAGCTCAGAACCCTTATTCCAGGCTAATATCTTCCCCTGCAAATCCAGTATAATGATCGCATCATTCGAATCCTGCAAAACCGTAGCGAACCGCTTTACCTTATCCGCATGTTTGATCCTTTGTATATTAACAAAGGTCATCACAATGCCGTCTATGACATTATCCAGTGTCCGGTAGGGCATAATTCTCATGGAATACCATGTCTGATCTTTTGAAAGTATCTCCATTTCCACTGTATTCAGATTCCTGAGCACCTCTTTAGCCTGGCCGATTATGTCTGTATCCGGAAAGTTGATCTTAAGATCATTGAGCGGCCTCCCAATATCCGTCTGTATCAATTTGATTATTTCCGCCATATCAGGTGTGAACCGCTTGATGCATAGATTAGTGTCTAAAAAGATAGATGCTATTTCCGTGGCAGCGAGAAGATTATTCATATCAGCATTCGCATTGGATAATTCATTCACTTTATTCTGAAGCTCCGCATTGACAGTGGACAACTCCTCGTTTGTGGATTGAAGTTCTTCCTTTGAGGTCTCCAGCTCTTCATTGGTGCTTTGCAGCTCCTCATTAACGGACTGCAGTTCTTCATTCATTGACTTGAGTTCTTCATTGGATGTTTCCAGTTCTTCAATGATTGCATGGAGATATTCCCTTGTTGACTGCAGTTCATGCTCAAGATTATTAACTACGTCCGGTTCTTTTTCTTTAACAGCTCCTGTTCCGGGTTCATCGATCTTGTTTATTTGTGATCTCTCCTCAAACACGACAAGTATAAATCCCTGCGGCAGTCCCTTAGCAGTCAGCGGTTTTACTGTAACATCAATGATATTATAATCACCGTTATATTTAATTTTGACTCCATTACAGGAAGTGTTCTTTTTTTGCTGAACTGCCTGGTGAAGCGTGGTTGTCAGCCTGTATTTAAGCCCCTCGCGGGCCATATTCAGTATATTAAAACTGGCTTTGCCTGTAGGCGGCATAAGGTATTTATCTGTGGAACCGATAAAGTGCAGGATTTCATAATTACTATTTATCAGGACTCCGGATGGCGCATACTCATCAAGTATCAGTTTTTCAGCCATTGACTGAATGTTACTTAACAAATAAGAAGCATTATTAACATTATTTTTCGTCTTTTGTTTCGGATCATAATTTTTATTTGCGGAAACATCCGGTACGCGGTCAATGATCCCTTCTTTGCGTTTAAATATCTTCCATTTGGAATTCAGAGCCTGAAAAAAATCAGTATATTCCCCGATTGTCTCCGATGTCCCTAAAAATAAAATCCCGTTGGAATTTAAGACATAATGGAACAATGGAAGTATCTTTTTTTGCAGAATATTGTCCATATAGATCATTAAATTCCTGCAGCTCACCAGTTCAAGTCTGGAAAAAGGCGGATCCTTAATAACATTCTGAATAGAAAAGACGATCATATCGCGGATATGTTTTTTTATCTTAAAGGCACTGGCTTCTTTCAGAAAAAACCGGTTTAATCGTTCAGAGCTGATATCCGCGGCAATACTCTTTGGGTAAATACCCCTTCGCGCGACCTCCAGTACATCATCATCTATGTCGGTTGCAAATATCTGCACATTACAGGATTTCCTGAGCGTCTCCATAATTTCGGCTATTATAATAGCCAGTGAATAAGCTTCCTCACCTGTAGAACACCCCACGATCCAGATACGAATTGACGTATCATGCTGTTTCCCACGTAAAACATTTAGAAGTTCTTTTTCAAGTTCCTTAAAAGCATCCGGATCTCTGAAAAAACCTGTAACCCCGATTACCAGGTCTTTAAAGAGAGCGTTTATCTCTATAGAATTTTTTTGAAGAAAAAGGACGTATTCTCCCGGGTTGTTTAACTGGTGTATTGCCATTCGTCGTTCGATCCGGCGATGAATTGTGCTTTGTTTGTACTGGGAAAAATCATGGCCTGTGGCGGTTCTGACCAAAGATAAGATCTTTTGTATCTGGTCTTTAGATTGTGTTCCGGCAGTTTTTATTTTTACAGGAGTATTAATAAAGGGATGCTGTACATACCTGATCAGCTCTCCGGGCATCTTTTCAACAGGCAGAATAAAATCCACCAGCCCCGTATCCACAGCGCTTCTCGGCATACCGTCGTATTTTGCGCTGTCCGGGTTCTGTACCATGGCCATGCCGCCTGCTCCCTTGACAGCTTTGATCCCGAGAGTCCCATCTGTTGCTGTTCCTGAAAGAATAATACAAATAGCTTTCTCACCAAGATATTCAGACAGAGCCCTGAAGAAAAAATCAATCGGCATATTGACAGAGCCCCCATCCACAGGCATCATGAGTTGAAGTGTACGGTTAATAATTGTTATATTCTTACCCGGGGGATTAATATAAATACAGTTGGGCTCAACTCTCATCCCGTCTTTTATCTCCTGGACAGGCATGCGGGTATGCTTTGTCAGAAGCGATGCCATTATGCTTTTGTGCTTGGGGCTTAAATGCTGGATAATGACAAATGCCATATTCGTGTCAGGCGGCATGTTGGAAAAAAATAACTCAAGGGTTTCCAGCCCTCCAGCGGACGCGCCTATGCCGACTATCGGGAATATAGCTGCTTCGTCTGCTTTCTTCTTTTTTTTCTTTTCCGGGATACCGGTTCCATTCACAGATTTTACTTTCTTTTGTTTATCAGGCATGCCTAGTCACTTCTTTGGAATGAAAAAACCTCTAAAAAGACAGGCATAGTATTATTTATTTATATTGAGGTTTAATCTCTCATTTGATACCCCGTCCGTTTGGGGCGGGGAGCTTTATTTAATCTATATTATCCTGTATTTATAATAAAATATCAAATTAAATTTATAAAAAAGTCTTACAAAATCTTTAAATATTTATCCAGCTCAAACTGTGAAACATGAGAGATGTATTCAGCCCATTCCAGCTTCTTGTTCTCGATGAATTTCTCAAAAACATGATCCCCGAGCACTTCCCTGACAAGCTCGCTCTTCTCCGTCTCAGCGATCGCCTCTCCCCGGTTCTCCGGCAGTGACGTAATTCCTCTTTTTTTACGGTCCTCAGGAGACATTTCGAATATATCCATTTCAACAGGTGCAGGCAGTTCGTAATTTTCCTCTATTCCCTTAAGACCTGCCGCGAGCATAACGGAAAAAGCAAGGTAAGGATTACACGAAGGATCAGGGCATCTGAACTCGGCCCTCGTGGCAGTTTCCTTGCCAGGTTTATACATAGGCACGCGCACAAGAGCAGACCTGTTAGTCTGTGCCCATGAAATATATACAGGTGCTTCATAGCCGGGCACAAGCCGTTTGTACGAATTAACCCACTGGGCAACCAGCAGGCATATCTCGCGCGCGTGTTTAAGCAGCCCGGCAATATAAGCCTTTCCTTTCGCGGATAAATGATATTTATCCTTCCTGTCAAAAAATATATTGACCTCATCCTCAAAAAGTGACTGGTGAGTATGCATGCCGTTGCCGTTCTCGCCGAAAAGCGGCTTCGGCATGAACGTCGCGTAAATACCGTGCTTCAGCGCGATTTCCTTGACAGTAAGCCTGTAAGTCATGGCAGCATCAGCCATAGTCAGCGCGTCCATATAGCGCAGGTCTATCTCATGCTGGCTGGGCGCTACCTCGTGATGGCTGTATTCCACGCTAATGCCCATCTTCTCAAGCGCCAGGATAGTATCCCTGCGCAGGTCGCTTGCCACATCAAGAGGAGTAAGATCGAAATACCCTCCCGAATCCAGTGTCTGCGGAGGATTATCCGAGCTCTTGAAATAAAAATACTCCAGCTCAGGCCCCACATAGAATGTGAAACCAAGATCAGCCGCCTTTTTCAGATTTCTCTTAAGCACCCATCTGGGATCCCCCTCAAAAGGCCTGCCGTCCGGAAGCTGAATATCGCAGAACATGCGCGCGACATTGATCCCGTCCTCCTCGCTTGAGCGCCACGGAAGAATAACAAATGTATTCGGATCAGGCATAGCGATCATATCGCTCTCATGAACCCTGACATATCCCTCTATAGCCGAACCGTCAAAACCAATACCTTCATGAAGGGCCTCTTCCAGCTCATCAGGCATGATCGCGAAGCTCTTAAGAAAACCCAGTACGTCCGTAAACCATAATCTTATAAATTTTACGTTTTTATCTCCGACTATCTTTAAAACATATTCTTTATCCATTTCGGGCATTTATTCCACTCCTTAAATATTTCCATATTCCATGCTATTAAAATAACAGGTATCTATTTTTCTTGTTGCAAAGAAATTATCAACTCATATTTTAATTATATCTTTATATTATTAACGATTTATAATAATAACTCAACCAGGCTGAATTTTCATATAATACAAGCTGCTTCATGTTTGCCTAAGAAAATTTAATTTTACGTAAAACACATTAAAGAGGAGGCTTTGCATGATTCGTGCATCGAATACTAAAATAGTGACAAGAATTATATTCAGTTCCTTGATTATAATAATATTTTCAGTGGCAGCCATAGGATTCCTGATTTTCGAATTAAAACAAACTGAACATAAAACAAAGGATATTTACAGCATATATATGATCAGCAATAATTCCTTTGAAATTCAGAAAAATTTCGATCTGCTCAAAAATAATTTATATGACTGTATAAATGCCGTGGAACAAAGAGATAAAGCCACATTATATGCTTCTATACTTGTTTTTCCACAGATTTATAATCAAACGAATTTAAAGTTAAATACTCTTGAAAAATGGACTATTGATCAAAGAGGCAGGAATTTACTGACAAAAGCGGAAAAAACAATAACAATACTGCCCGATCTTGATAAAGATATCAAGGAACTTTTTGAAAAAAACGATTATCCACAGCTAACGAAAATCCTGAATACACTGATGAATGATTCACTCAGGTTTAATCTCGAATTTACGCAGTGGGCTATTGATGTAAAAACAACAGCGGAGAGCGAGTATGATTCCGTACAAAGATCCATAATGAAAGATATCATAGTCTCTCTGGGAATATTGCTGATCCTGATTTGCGTTTCCGCTTTTATAACAGCTTTTATATCAAAAAATATTTCCAAATCTCTTTCTTTCTTTAAAGAAATATTTAAAAAAGGAGCATCAGGCGATCTCAACGCGAAATACCCTGTAAAAGCCAAGTCAAGAGATGAATTAAACGAAGTCGGTACATTCTTCAACGGCTTTATGGAAAATGTACAAAGTGTTATCAGGGAAGTAGTTGATGTATCAAACGACCTGGGAGCTTCGTCAGAAGAATTATCGTCTACAATAAGCAGCTTTGCCGACAATTCCCAGAACCAGGCAGCTTCCTCAGAGGAAATTACAGCAACGATAGAAGAGATCAGCGCAGGCATTGATAATGTATCGGATAACTCCCAGTTCCAGCATGACAAGCTGAACGAGTTTATAAGTCTTATGCGCAAGCTTTCCGGTATGATTATTTCAATGGCAGGCAGGATAACCGAGGCTGAGGGATTATCCAGGAGCATATCCGAACAGGCCATGGCAGGAAATGAGTCACTGAGCTTAATGGATGCCATCATGAATCAGATCACCGAAAGTTCGAACGAAGTCTCGGATATTGTAGGTATGATTGTCAGCATATCCGACAAAATCAATCTTTTGTCACTGAACGCGGCAATAGAGGCTGCCAGGGCCGGCGATGCAGGAAGAGGTTTCGCAGTTGTAGCTGATGAGATATCCAAGCTGGCTGATCAGACAGCCACGAGCATCAGCAACATAGACGCTCTTATCAATAAAAATAAAAATGATATCGCGAACGGAATGAAGAACATGCTTGATACTGTAGACAATATAGGGAGTGTGATCGAAGGGGTGGAATCCATCAACAGCATGATGACAAATATATATACAGAGATGGAAAGTCAGCAGAAAACCAATGAATCCGTAAATACGAACGCGGAAGAGCTGATAATAAGGTCTGACGAAGTGAGGAGTGCTTTAAAAGAGCAAAGGACAGCGGTATCTGAAGTCATGAAATCCATTTCAAATATAAACGACCTGGTACAGGCGAGTGCTGCCGGTTCCGAGGAAATGAACGCTAATGCAGGCAGGCTTGCTTCAATGGCTGACAATCTTAAAACCAGGGTAACTTTTTTTCAGATATGAAAAGTGTCCCGGAATGAACAAAAAAAATATAATAGAAGCCATACAAAACAGCAGCCTGCATCCCAATAAAAAACTCGGACAGAACTTTCTATGCAATGAAGGTATTCTAAAAAAAATCATAGAAGTATCAGGCATAGATCAGCATGACACAGTCCTTGAAATAGGCCCCGGGCTCGGGGCACTTACATCCCTGCTGCTCGAAAAGTCCCCATCCGTTACAGCAGTAGAGATCGATTCAGGCCTTTACAATTACCTGAAAGAGAAATTCCCGGTAACTGTAAATTTCAATCTCATACACGCCGACTTCCTGAAGCAGGAGCCCGGCGCACAATTCGGGAATACCTTTACAAAAGTAATCGCCAACCTCCCCTACTACTGCTCATCCGAAATACTCTTTCAGCTCGCTGTCAAATATGAAATACAAAAAATATTCGTAATGCTCCAGAAGGAAATGGCGGAAAGGATCACGGCAAAACCAGGGACAAAGACCTACGGCGCTCTTACCGTAACCCTCGGGCTGTATTACGAAACCTCAAATCTCTTTAACATAGACAAACGCTCTTTCTATCCTGAACCTGAAGTATCCTCGTCTTTTATACAGCTCGTTAAAAAAGAAGACACCGGGCTGGATAAAGACGAAACCGAACTCTTTCATAAAATAGTAAAATCCGCTTTCTGGGCGCGCAGAAAAACACTGATGAACAGCCTCCCCGAATCCCCGCATTTCTCTCCGGGCAGGGAAACCGTCCGCACAGTACTCTCACAATTGAACATAGATGAAAACAGCAGGGCAGAGACCCTCAGCGTGAATAATTTCATTGATATAACTAAAAAAATATATAATTTTAATAAAAAATAATCATATACAAAACAAAAGTGCTTGTTTTTTTCATAATAAATGTTATATTATAAGGATATAAAAAAAGGAGAAGACTCATGGCAACTGCGACACCTGGCCCAATGATAAAGGCAATACACGGACGCATCGGGAACCTCGTATTCTATTACAGCCGCGGGACACAGTGCATACGCACGCATGTCATACCGCGCAATCCCGACACAGAAGCGCAAAGAATAGTACGCCGCACCTTTGCAGGCGCTGTCCGCTCATGGCAGGCCATGACCCTGGAAGAAAGATACCCATACCGCAGAAAAGCCCGCTACATGAACATGAGCGGGTATAATCTTTACATATCCGAATACATTAAAACAAGAATATCATCTCTATCCCGTATAAATACAGCGCAAACGGCTCCCGATTATGACCTCCCTGCTATCTATTCAAACCCTATCACCTCCGTTTCAAAGCCGTATAAGACAGGATATAACATAAATCCTTACCCGGAGCCCTTAAAATCCGGCCCCGGATGATAAAAACAGCAGGATTGCCTGCATTTCCGGATATATTGTTTAAAAATATTATTTCATTACTGATCTTTAAGGGCTTAGTGTGCTTTTTTTGTTCAACTTGGCGTTAAGATTATATGATTTTAACGCTTCAACGATATATTAACTAATAAAAAGTCAGCTAATAGTGTATTTTAATTTTTGATGAATAAGTTATTTTCCCTCATCATGCCCTCTCCCGCTTTGGGGGAGAGGGCGGCCGGCCGTCAGGCTCGGCCGGGTGAGGGCACTAAGCAGAACAGGCAAGTTAAATTGCACACATTATAAAAAACTATTGACTTAAATAAAAAAAACCGTTTCTAATAAACCGGCTTTACAAATATTTCGTACAGAAGACCCTAATGAGTATAATTGAAAACTATAGTAAGATTTGCGAAGAAAT
>CAZVYR010000060.1:0-14807 GCA_964631555.1 uncultured Leptospirales bacterium | reverse complement strand
ACTCCGTTTCATAAAACAGTCCGTTTCATAAAACAGAGCGTTTGAAAAACGACCCGTTTGAAAAACGGTATTGATCCTGTTTTATAATACCGGATAAATCCAGTATTAAATCGCTTCCTCTCCGTCTCAAAGTCGTCTCCCCTCTGTTATTAAATAGTATTCAACGGGATCCGAAGCCCCCGCAAATCAAGGGCATTGAAAAACAGGACGCTCCTGAAAAAATTAATTCAGGATGATTAATCGCTTATCATAAGAAGCAGCTAACGTTAAATCCATTTATACCGGCTGGTAAAAATTCTTCCGGGCATAATTTCTTTATAATCACACTTTTTAAAGCAGTTCCAATTTTTATCTTGACAATTAGATCAAGACTCTTCTAATAAACCTCACTCAACTTATATTGCCTGCTAAAATTTGCTTACTTTTTCACAACACAATATTTAACAAGCTGCCCGGTAAAAACACCGGAAAAACTCTACATTCCGGGCATGTATTATCATTTGTACTTTAAGCTTAAGACAGGAAGGGCTATCACCATTACATTGACTGATTATCATTTTTCCCTTTATTTCTAAATTTATAAAAGGAGGTGATGACAAAAAAATTTCAACCTTATTGTTTTTTATAACGTTAATAGCTGCTTTATGTTATCTTATTGAGGATAATAAAAAAATTAACTCAATAAAAAAAAACAACAGAATGGGGGTATGAAATGAAACACGTATCAAAGGCTTATAAGTTAATAACATTATTTATTTTAATATTCTTCTTTACTGCTGTTCCTTTTGCCGCTTTTTCAAAAGATAATATCCTTATAGGTGCATCAAGACCTCTGTCAGGTCCGCTTGCTTTTTTTGAAGCCAACGCATTCGGTCCTATCTATAAAATGTGGGTTGATGAAGTCAATGCCGCCGGCGGGATATATGTAAAGGAATACGGCAAAAAACTGCCCATAAAATTGATCGTTTATGATAACAAGAGTGATATGGGCACAACCACGAGGCTTATAGAAAAACTGATACTGGAAGACAAAGTTGACTTTATACTGCCTCCGGCATCGACGGCGTTCCTCTTTGCAGCAGCAGGTGTTGCCAAAAAATATGATTATATACTGATGGGAGCGGAAGGCGGCGCCACAACCGCGGAAAAAGAACTCCCCAATATGCCTAATGTCTTCATGGTATTGAATTATTCCAATCATTACCAGATGCCGGTTCTTGCTGAAATCTTTAAAGAAGCGGGTGTAAAGTCCGTCGCTATAATGTTCATTGAAGATTTGCACGGCATAGAATACAGAGATGAATCAAGCAAGGAATTTAAAAAGGCGGGTATTGAGATAAAATTGGTCAGGAGTACGCCTCCCGATATCAAAGACGTATCGCATATATTAAAAGAGGCCAAAAGACTGGATGTGGACGCTTTTTGTTCTTTTACTTATCCGGACGTCACCTTCCTCGTTACAAGGCAGGCCATGGAACTCGGTATCAACTTCAATGCTTTTCTACTTGGCCCCGGAGGGTGTTATGAAGTATACAGAAAAATATTCGGAGACAGGGTAATTGAAGGGGTAATGGGTGAAGGCGCATGGAATGCCAAAAGCTCCAAAGCAGCCGCTCAATTCGTGAAGAAATATCTAAAAAAATATCCCAGAGAAACAATAGACTGGTGGGGGCATCTGCCGTACTACGCAGGCCTGGAAGTTTTACAGCAGGCAATAGAGAGAGCAGGCACACTTGACCAGAAAAAGATCAGGAAGATTATTGCCACCCAGAAATTCAATACAGTACTCGGACCCACATGGTTCAAGGACCAGCTCCTTGCAAAGGAATGCTATGCCGGCCAGATAGGTCAATGGCAAAAGGGTATATTTGAAGTGATCGACCCGGGGAAGAAACGCACTGCAAAACCCATATATCCGAAACCCGATTGGCCAAAACCCAATAAATAAAATAACCGGAACAACCAGTCACTCCTGCTTATACCCCTTAAGCAGGAGTATGTTATATGTTAATATATTAAATTATCACGAGTTTTATTGAAGAGTGCAGAGTTTATTAGGCTGGCTCAAAAGCAAACAACAGTAATCAGGTATCTCATTTATACGCGCGGACTTTTGAGCAGCCTGTTTACTTTCATACAAACAGGAAGCAATAATAATGATTACAACAATACTGGATATAGTAATTGCGGGATTACTCATGGGCGGAATTTACGCCATAATCGCGGTAGGCTTAAGTCTTCAGTATGGAGTCGCCCGAGTATTTAACATATCACACGGTGAGTTTATAATGCTCGGAGCCTTTATTACCTGGATGCTTTATACCACATTTGAAATCAATCCGATATTTTCCCTTGCCATTTGCGGGCCGGCTTTATTTATACTTGGCTTCTTAATACATAAAACATTATTTAAAAAAATGCTAACCTCGTCCAAATCAATGGATATCTTTGAAAGCAGGTCTATGCTGGCTTCATTCGGTCTTCTGTATATCATCCAGAATCTGGCCATCATTATATGGGGCTCAGACATTAAAGGATATTCCTATCTGTCCGTACCGGTCAACATAGCAGGAGCTATCTTTTCAGCGAACCGCCTGGTCACCCTTATGTTTGCCATAATAATAGGTGCAATCTTTTATCTGTTCCTTGCCCGCACGCGCCTTGGAAAAGCGATCAGGGCAGCAGCCCAGGACCCGGGGACAGCTGGACTAATGGGAGTTAATATCAACAATGTCCTTGCTTTATGCTTTGGGTTCGGCACCCTGATGGCAGGGTTTGCAGGCACCCTACTCAGCATGTGCTTTCCGATAAAAGCAACAATGGGGCTTGAATACGCGATAATTGCCATAATAGTAGTTGTCCTCGGTGGGCTTGGGAGCATTATCGGCAGCTTCATAGGCGGTTTTATACTGGGTATTGTCGGAAGCATCGTGACCTATATAGAACCAAGCCTCGCGCTAATCGCCTACTATGTAATATTCGTACTGCTGCTTCTGGCAAAACCAAAAGGCATATTGGGGAAATAAAGAAATGAAATTCAATATATTTAATTCAAAAAAAACTGTGATATCAGGATTAGTAGTTATTATACTACTGATAATAATGGCTTCTTTACCCTCTTACTCACCGGACTACACAATCGTATTACTTAGCAGCGTACTCCTGTATGTTATACTGACTGTAAGCTGGGTTATGTTTTCAGGCCCCACAGGTTATATCTCGCTCGCACCGGCCGCGTTTATAGGCATCGGCATTTATACTTCCGCCATATACGGGAAAACATTCCCCTTCCCTGTTGTTATTCTTCTGGGCGGCCTGGCCAGCATCTTTCTCGCTTTTCTGGTAGGAGCACTGACCCTGAGATTGAAAGGTATTTATTTTTCCATATTTACATTCGGGCTCGTTGAGCTTATAAGACACCTCGTAATGTTTCTGGAGCTTCATATAACAGGCACGAGAGGAAGGTTCGTAATATCAGAGGAGTTCAAGGTAGTTTATTTCTATATGCTCGGCCTCTTTGCACTTCTCCTGGTTATAATAAACCTTCTGAAACGCAGTAAATACGGCCTGGCTCTTCAGAGCATAGGACAAAATGAAGAGGCTTCCGCCCATATCGGTATCAATGTAACTTTATTAAAAATAATCACCTTTGCCATAAGCGCCTTTTTTATGGGTGCAGCCGGGGCTATCATGGCCACAAGATGGACATATATTGATCCGGGGATTGCCTTTAATCCTTTCTTTTCTTTCATGCCCGTATTGATGGCTATTTTCGGAGGTATGGGACAGCTCTACGGCCCGATAATCGGTTCCGTTATCTTTACTTATGTCGAAGAATTGCTGATTACCAAACTCCCGGAATTATACATGCTGGTATTTGGATTAATACTTGTTATTGCCATACTATACCTGCCAGACGGACTGGTTGGATTGATCCAGAAATGGCGTAAAGGAGGATTATCAGGAGAAAAATATGCAGATACTTAATGCCAATGGAGTAAGTAAATTTTTCGGTGGTCTTGCTGCACTGACTAATGTCGACTTTCATGTTGAGCAGGGTGAGATATTCGGCCTGATAGGACCGAACGGCGCAGGGAAAACAACACTCTTTAATCTGATCTCAGCCTCCCTCCCGCATGATTCGGGAATAATAAAATTCAAGGATCAAAAGATATCCGGCTTTAAACCTCATCATATTTGCAGAACCGGAATTGCCAGAACCTTCCAGGCAGTAAAAATTTTCGGCAATATACCGGTTATGGGGAACGTGCTGCTTGGATCATTATTCGGACAACCGGGCATTTCGCGCATGAAAGCCTCTGCCGAGGCATCAGAATCGCTTGATTTTGTCGGATTATCCGGGATGAGCAATGTACTCGCACAGGACCTGACCCTCTCCAACCAGAAGCGCCTTGAACTGGCCAGGGCATTGGCGACCAAGCCGGAATTGTTACTGCTTGATGAGCTTATCGCCGGATTGAATTCCACGGAGACAGCTGAGACTATGGAACTGATAACAAAGATCCGGGATAAAGGCATCACGATAATAATGATTGAACATGTAATGAAAGCGATCATGAATATATGCGACCGCATTATGGTTCTCCATCACGGCAAAAAAATTGCCGAAGGTACACCTCATGATATTGCCAACGATAAGACTGTAATTGAAATATATTTGGGGAAATAGAATATGCTCGAATTAAACTCAATCAATACATTCTACGGTAAGTTCCGGGCTTTATGGGATGTTTCCATGGAAGTCAATGATAAAGAGATCGTAGCCTTAGTCGGAGGTAACGGAGCAGGAAAAACCACTCTCCTGAACACCATATCAGGTTTATTGAAGCCTGCTTCAGGCTCCATAAAATTCAGCGGTCAGAGAATAGACTCCATGATGTCATGCCAGGTTGTTCAAAAAGGCATCTCCCTGATACCGGAAGGAGGAAAGGTTTTCCCGGATATGTCAATACGTGAGAATCTGGAAATGGGAGCATATACCAAAAGCCTGTGGAAAAATAAAAAAGAAACACTGGAATATGTATACACATTGTTTCCAATACTAAAAGAGAGAGATAAACAACTTGCAAGATCCCTGAGCGGCGGCGAGCGCCAGATGCTCGCTGTTGGAAGAGGACTGATGTCAAGACCCAAACTCTGTACATTCGACGAGCCGTCTTACGGGCTCTCTCCGCTTCTGGTAAAGGAGTTCTTTGATATAATAAAGTCCTTACGCGACCATGGAATGACAATACTCCTTGTAGAGCAGAACGTACAGCAAACCCTCGAAATAGCAGACCGGGCGTATGTCCTTGAAAACGGAAGGATCGTTTCCAAAGGAGAAAGCTCCAAGCTCCTGGAAGATGATCATATTAAAAAAGCCTACCTGGGTCTATAGAGCTTAATACAAAGCCTCAACTTTTTATCCTTATTTATCAAACAGCCCGCAGTTTAACCGCGGGCTTCAAATTTGTCTGCGTGTAAAATACTTCTCTTAGAGCAGCAGTTCATCAAGCGATTTTATTTCTTCGCTTATTCATTAGTTTAAAAATTCCCAATCTGACGAAACCTGGAATTACTCCGAATAGTATCAGAGTGTTATATGTAGAATTGTCCGGACTGGTATTCAGTTGTACCGGGATCGGGATGTGAGTTATTGAATCAAGCTTTTCCTCAATCAAAACTTCATTTTCATTATATAAACCATCCTCAATCTCTTTGAGGTAATCCATATAATAATTATCAACTATCTTTGTAATATTATTATTAAGTCTTTTAAAAATATATCCCTGATTTAATAAAGAACGTTCATATCTCTTTTGACGCATATCTGTGATTAAGTGTTTCAGGAGGTCATGTTCACGCTGAAACATGATATGGATAAACATGATCAGCAACGTAATTATAACAACTCCCCATATAAAAAAAGCTGCTGACCGGTGAAGATTAAAAAAAAGAAACTTAATGTAGATAAAATTGATATTGAGATACCAAAGAAAAATGACTTCTTTATTAAGTCCATCTCTTTGATCCTGTACAAATTCAAAGTCTTTTTTATTATAGCCAGTTGGTAGAAGATGTTAAAGAATATTGCGGCATAAATATAGTATTTAATAATTTAAGTAATTAGTGACTGACCATGGGAAAATAACTCAGTCAGAACAAGCTTTCTTTTTTCCATACCAATTTCAAAGGATGTAAAAAACAATACTGATAATTCAAAGATAAATCAAATAAAAGCAGGAAGAAAGTGAATGCTTTTCTTTAATGTGATTTTAAAACTTGAATCAAGAAGGGTTTGAAAATAAAAATAAAGAAGCGGCCCTATGGTAAAGAATAGCGGTATAGTTATTAGAATAGTTGAAGGATGTGCAAATGCTATACCGGATATGATTAAATAACACCGGGTCTGAAAAACGCCCAGACTGATCAAAAGAAAAGCCATTATATAATGCTGGACTGTTTTGTTTTTAACCATCAATTGCGTAAATGCAATATTGAGTGACAATACTCCGCCAAAAAAGATTAATGCCATGTTAAATTTAAATATATGACAATTCCAGTTTAGTAAAAGCATTATACGATCTTGGAAAATGCAATTTTTTTTAAATTATTCAAGAAAGTCATCTTTATTACTATTGAGAGAAATGACAACAGGCGACTTCTAAAAAATCAAATAGATTTCTCTATTGTTTTTCAAAAAAACAAGCCCGCGCTTTCCGGGTACGCCCCCTCACTTGTCCGTTGTAAGTCTCTCCCCTCCGTTTCACCTCCGTTTTAAAGCCGTATTTGCATAGATCCGGATGCCATTCATTTAAAGCTTTGTTACAGATAATAAAGAACGACAACAGATGGTGTCGCACATGCCACTGCCTTAGGCAGCAACTTTATTGATTTGAAAAACAGATCGATAAGACCCTGAAACAAAAAAAGGGCTGTCTTTCAAGGCTGCCCTTTTATCAATTCGCATTTAATACCAGACTATTCAGCAGCATAACGCCAGATAGCTATATCGCGATTTGCCCCATTCACAAAATCACCTCCAACCAGTATACGTCCCTGGGGATCAATCAATACAGTAATTCCTTCATCCTGGCCGCCTCCCTGATCCTTTTTAAAAATACCGTCTGTACCAAAGCTCGTTACCGGAGAACCGTCACTGTCATACATCCAGAGCGCCATGTCTATATTTGTGTCATGAACAATTCCTGCCACAAGAATATTCCCGTCACTATTTATTGTCATTCCATATCCTGCATCATCACCACCATTATAATTATAAGATACAACCCCATTGTTCCCGAATGACATATCAACGCTTCCTGTTGTAGTGTATCTCCTGATTACCATATCCTTTAAATTTCCGGGGAAAACACTATATCCGCTTACCAGAATACGCCCGGCCTCATCAACACTCACATCCTGGCCTTCATCATTACCTCCTGTATTATCCCACACAGCAAATCCATCACTGTCAAAGCTTGTATCCAGCGAACCATTGGAATTAAATCTCCAGACAATTAAGTCACTGTTAGAGGCAATGTCATTGCTTTTGCCTGTTACCACAAGTCTCCCGCTTTTATCCAGGGCTATTGCTAACCCGATGTCATTTTTGCTCCCTCCGGCAGCATTATCATGCGTTACAAAACCATCAGGGCTGTTAAAATTCGCAGTATCCAGGCTGCCGTCCTGATTAAAGCGCCATATAGCCATATCATAATTACTGCCGTTATCACTGTAACCGCTAACTACTATCCTGCCTGAAGAATCTATAACCATGCCCTGTATTCCATCTTCACCTCCGCTTATGTCATGAACCACGTACCCGGAACCATTAAAAGTTGTATCAGGACTGCCGTCCTGATTAAAACGCCATACCGCAGCGTCATTGTCTCCTCCGTTATACCTTCGCCCTGCAACCAGTATACGCCCGCTTGAGTCTATAGCTACATCCCTGCCAATAGAAGCAGCTGATTCCACAAAGAAACCGTTAGTCGCAAAGCCAGTGTCCAGAATACCGTCTGAATTATAGCGGCCCACATACATTATATAACCGCCGCCACCGAAATTACCTGAGCCGGTCACCACTATTTTACCGTTTGAGTCAATTACCATGCTGTTTAAATAATTATCAGCTCCGGCAGCATTTATATCTTCAATGACAACACCGCTGCTTCCGAAACCGGCATCCGGTTTCCACACCAGGGTAGTTGCTGATATACTCTTACCATTTGAAATATTATCATCTGCATCCGCTGTCTTTACTGTGAATGTATATTCTGTGCCGCCGGCCAATTTCGTGATTTCCGTGTAGTTAGTCCCCTTATTCACCTGCACCGGCTGAGCAATCCCGTTAGCAGGGCTCCATGCGATCTCCGCATAAGCATAATCTGCATTCCCGGGTTCATTCCACATTAAAGTTACATTAAAATCACCTGCTACAGCCTGCAAATCCGACACATCATCCGGCGGGGAAGTGTCATTGGCTCCTCCGCCACCGTTACAAGAAACGAAGAAAACAATCGACACTGCCATAAACGAATTTATGATATATTTTATTAATTTCCGTGTATTCATGATCATCCTCCTTTCTTCTTTCCTTCATTCCATCAACAGTCTGTGTATTACCAAACTGCTGATATATTAAAGTGCGCATAAAAGGATGGTCCGTAAATAGAGCGTACAGACTATAAAACACAAAAAATGCAGATATTCGGTCAAAAAAGAGGTATTACAAAATAATTGCAGGATAAAAGATCATAATATTAAGTTCTACAGGAAATGTAAAATTAACTTATATTATTAGACTCCATCATTACTGCCAACATCAACTGGAACATCACGGGTTATTCTCTTAATATGTTTATCAACAGATTCTTTAAATATTCTGCCTTCTTTTATGTCTGATTTCCCTTCATGCAAAGCTGCTTCCAACCCGCATTTCCTTAAATAAATATATTTTTCAACAGGCATAACGACAAATTTATTTTTTCCTCTTACTGATATCAATACTTTATTCCCGGCGGAAATTTCTTCGTTCAAAACAGAAACCCCCTTAGTCTTTAACTCCTTTGCAGTTATAACTTTTGCCATATCAATAATCTTCTATATTAGTACTACAAACCACTATCCCTTACAAACGCGACCTTCATCAGTTCAGAACGGTTCTTTGCCCCGGTTTTCTGGTAAATATTATGCACATGATTCTTAACGGTAAACAGCGAGATATCCAGCTCATCAGCAATATCCTCATACCCGAGCCCCTGTAAAAGATGCACGAGTATTGTTTTTTCACGTTCAGTGATACCGAATTGCTTCTGGGCAGTATCAAGAACATCTATCCTGTTTCCCATTACAACATACCCGATATGATCCCTGAAATCATCAAATACAACACCTATCGAAACATGCATAGGCACGGCAGCCCCGTCAAATCCCCGGAGAGACAGGTCTTCGCTCATAATATGATCCCCGTTTTGCATCGCCTTCGAAACCATATCATTAACCTTATGCTGTTCTATAAAAAGACCTCCAAACCCGCACTGATCTGTGCAGGTCCGGTCATACCCCAGAATATCAAGACCGCTTCTGTTCATTGATACAAATTCTCCCTGGTCATTGAACAAAACCACAAGGCTGCTCGTCCTGTCAATGATCATATCAGCAGTAAACGGAACATCAATCATCATCATCCTGTACCTGGTCATTGCGAAAAGAACTATCAAAAGATAAGGAAGCAAAGCGAAATGGCCGATAGCCGGCACTTTTGTTATTTGCAGCAACGGAGACAAAATCTCATAGAAAGAGGCGAATATTATAGGTATCGCCACAGCAGCCATATATACAACAGCCTGGGCACGTACCCTGTTACTGCCCGAAGAACGGAATTTCCTGATAAGATAATAATAATTAAGTATGATGAATTCAAGACAGTATAGCGCATAGAGATAAAACCATGCTGAATCAATTGCATTAACTGGATAATAACCGTATGGCCCCGGAATATATTTATCCGCCATCGTACTGTAAAAAACCGCTCTGTAAAGAAAAACGATGCAGGGTGCAACAACAGAAAAAATGCGCAGCTTACCCGGATTCTTATCGTCATAATAAAAATACAGTACAAGGAGCATGCCCAGGCATATAATAATATTCCATGCAGCAGCAGTAAAATGACTGAAGAACCACGCGGAACCAGGGTCATTAGCAGAATATAAGAATATACTGGCAGCGCTCAGAACAAAACTCGATAAAGTGAGCAGTATGAAAATACGAAGCTGTCTCGACCTGGGCCTGTAGAACAGCACATAAAATACCAGTACCAGCCAGACCGATGAGGATACTATTGACAAATATGATAATAAAACCATCCTTCCACTCCGTTTCCGCTCCGTTCCAAAGTCGTCACAAAGTCCGGTTCCTGAGCGCAGCCGAAGGGTCCCCTCCGTTTCAGATCCGTAATTCCTTTGCTATAACTAAAATAAAGCTGCACCCCGGAAACCAAAAATTAGCAGCATACACAATAAGACATCCTTATTTTAAAGATGCCCTTTCAACTGCACTCATTTCCCATACAGTTCCCTTTGGATCAGGACAATGTATCTTAAATACATTCCGGTCAGCGGAATTCCATGAAGGGAATCCCAGGCATACACGCCATGTATAGAGATCAAGCACATGCAGCAGGGCTGCGCATACGCCCGCGGGTTTTTCATACGGATTTTCATAAACAAACGAATCGCCAACCGAATGCGGACATTCCTCGTACTTCTCAACACAGGTTATCCTGATGGCCGGAAGCTTGTCCCATTCCTTTATATACTGTTCATGGTCCTTTATATACGAAAAATCGCGCTTCATAATAAAACCGTTTACCTCCCGCTAAACTCACGGAAAATTACTTCCTCCATACTCGGGAAAACCGGCACCCCTGGCGGTGGCGAAAACTCCTGAACATTGAGTTCTTTCTTGATATACTCAAGATCCCTCCCTTCCTTTACAAGTGTCCCGATTATTTTCTGCTTTCCAATTACCGTGTTCATAACATTCCGTATCTGGTTTTTATCAATGAACGCGCAATGGCCTCCGATAAAAATATCAGCATCCAGTTTGAGCATCTCTTCAAGATATTTAACAAGCCCGAAAGATGTACCCTTCTTATGTAAGTGAACAAGCGGATCGCGATCCAGGATCACCAGGTCTCCGAAAAATACTGTTTTCTGATCCGGAAAAAATACAATCACGTCGCCGTTAGTATGAGCAGGGCTTATATGCATCAGCTTAATGGTTTCACTGTCTATATAAAGGTCTATGCTGTCCGGAAAAGTTAGGTTGGGAAGATAGGGCTTAAGATGCCGCATGGAAGGTTCTTTAAACATAATTTCCATATCTCCCTTTGCTGCCTGGTGAGAGATTATAATCATTTCTTCAGGAAATGCGTCCAGACCCTGCACATGATCAATATCGCTGTGCGTTATAATCATGTGTGTTATTGGATTCGGGGATAGCTTTTTTATCGCCCCGACCGCCTGTGCTGTTGAATCATGATCCATCTTCGCGTCTATAGCCACGATTGATTTGTCTGTAATAAAAAAACCCGTATTCGCCCCGACACCGCCGCTTGCAAGATAGATATTGCCTCTTACATTCTTTAATTCCAGGGGTTCTGCAGGAGGGAACTGAATTGCCATAATATTACTCCTTTCAATAATTTAATTAATAAATAAGTAAGTAACCATTGCCAACATCAACATCCGGGGGTAAGTAATGAACAAAGCCAGCCCTGCATTAACCGGGAACAGAACTATCCCTTTCCCTCTGACTCAGTTCTATATAATAATCTTTCAAAGTATGTGTACCATGACATGGTGCTGCCATCTCAATAGCCATTACACTAAGAAAAAATTCTATCGGGCCGTATGTTTTACTTCCTGTAAAAGTTCTGATTAAAAGAAGCATGACCTTTCTCAGCCATTCCGGGATATAGGTGATCTTCGGATTTTTATTCAAAGCTTCAAATGCCGCATACGCTATCTCATTCTGTGTGAGTAATTCAGGCCCGCCGGCCTCGATCTCGGTATCCGTCTTCTTTATACATTCCACAACTACCTTTGCCAGGTCTTCGCCGTGAATAGGATTCAACTTCAACCGCCCATCCCTGTACAGCAACACGCGTCCGTTTTTAGCCATATTATAAAATTCCGTCATATCGGAAAAAAAACCATTTGGTCTGACAATACAGTATGCCAGTCCCGACTCTTTCAGGCTTTCGACAAACATTTCCTTTGCCTCGCAAACCTTCAGATGTTTAAGCTTGTCCCCGTTCAGGGCAGACACATATATAAACTTTTTCACTCCGCTTCGCCTGGCTTGCTCAAGCAGGTTCATATTTGCCTGGTAGTCCACATCCAAAAAAGAAAGCCCGTCTTTCTGCCTTGTTATCCCAATAGAAGAAATAACAATATCAATATCTTCACAGCAACCTTTCAGAGTTTCCGGCCTGGTTACCTCAGCATACATTGCTTCATCCAGGTTTTTAATGTTCTGTCCCAGCTTTTTCAGGTTACGCACTATTGCTTTTGTATAGTATCCCCGCCGTTTTAATTCTTTTACAATAAAGCTTCCCAGGTAACCTGTAGCTCCCGCTAATAATACTTTTTTCATTTAGTTAATCATTTTTTTATCAATAAAATTCCTTTATGTGCATCGGCACATCAGGCAATTTTATTTAAAAGATATTCACTGATTATTACGGTTTATTATCTGCATTTTTTCAATGTTACATCTCTAAAGCAATCTTATTTAAGAAACTCCGCGATATCCATTATCAGTCTTTCCGACGCATCCCATCCAAGGCATGGGTCAGTAATGGATTTTCCGAATTCATTCCCTGATTCCGCCTGGCTTCCTTCAAGGAGAAAGCTTTCTATCATAAGGCCTTTGACAAACTTTCTTAATTTTTGTGAGAACTTCCTGTTCTGCATAATCTCGAAAACTATTCTCGGCTGCTCGGAATAAACCTTAGCAGAATTTGAGTGATTAGTATCAATAATTATTGCAGGATTGATTAGATTACGTTCCTCGTATTTCCCGGCAAGTTTCATCAAGTCTTCGAAATGATAATTCGGGATATGATTGCCGTTTTGATCCACGGCTCCCCGCAGGATAGTATGTGCCAGGGGATTTCCTTTGGATGCGACTTCCCAGCCGTTAAATACAAACCTGTGCGGGCTCTGTGCCGCATACACGGAATTCAGCATAACTCCCATGTCTCCGGACGTAGGATTTTTCATTCCTACAGGCATGTTTATTCCGCTGGCCACAAGCCTGTGCTGCTGATTCTCAACAGACCTTGCGCCTATTGCGTGATATGAAATAATGTCCTCAAGATATGTGCAATTTTCAGGATATAGCATTTCATCCGCAGGCGCAAGATAAGACTCTGAAAACGCCCTTATATGCATCTTCCGAATAGCTCTCAGACCACGTGTTACATCCGGGAGTTCCTTATGATCAGGCTGATGCAGCATGCCCTTATAACCCGTGCCGGTCGTTCTCGGCTTGTTTGTGTATATCCTGGGTATAAGTATAATAGTACTTTTAACCCGTTCCTGTATCCCTGCAAGCCTTGAAACATACTCACACACAGCATCCTCATTGTGAGCAGAACATGGCCCTATGATCAGCAGGAATTTATCGCTTACACCTGTGAAAACATCAGCTATTTCCCCATCAACGCCTTTTTTAACCTCTTTTAACTTTTCGTCAAAAGGGATTTCCTGTATAATCTCCTCAACCGACGGCAGCTTGCGTATATATTCAAAATTCATTTTACTTTCTCCGAACTATATCTGACTCAATTTAATTGTTCATTAAAGTCAGAATTGCCATAATTATTGATAAATAGATTTAATCTTATAAACCATTTCACATTGCTGATATTTTTTCAATGCATTTTTTCCAGTCATAAGACCGGGGGCGGAGTCGAACCACCCGGAAGGGATTAATCTTCCCAACAGGTTTGCAGCCTGTGGGGGACACCGGTCCCCTTTACCGGTCACAGCCTTATAACTCACGGATATCCTCAATTCCCGATAAACTTTCACGCAAATGACCAATTTCCGGGGCATGCTCAGGCTTTAACCTTACGCATACCCCGCATTCAGAGCTTATGCTCTTAGGCACAGGAATGATCTTATGAGGAACACCTTCTTTCTTTAAGATTTTTTCTGCTTTGAGCACATGATGCACTGACCTGAAAAGTACTATGATGTATTTTTCATTAATGGTCACGGCATTACGATCCTGCCGGCAGATGAAAGCGCCTCTGCGATATCATACATATTTGACACTATGCCGGCCTCAATCTTATCTTTTAAATCAAAATAATTAAGACATGTCCCGCAAACCAGTATTTTCACTCCGCGATCCTGAAGAACTTTAAGGTCCCCTATTACATCAGATCCGGCCACAGTAAGCCTGACACCCGTGTTATAGAATACCATTGTGTCCGGGCCGTTCTCAAGCTCAATAACCGTATGAATAAAGGACTTCATGAGCAAAGCTCCAAGTTCATCATTGCCTTTTCCCATTGTATCGGAATTTATTACGAAAACATTGGGGCCTGATTTCTGCGGACCTGTAATGTCACATGTAATATTATCCGGAACAGCCTGCGGATCAAAAGAATCGCCTTTTGTGAGATGAAGCTTATACTTACCTTCCGCTTCGTCCAAAATCTCTATAGCACAGTTCATACTATTCGCCAGACGCTTAATATTTTCAACTGCCGTAGTATTATCAACAAT
>CAZVYR010000059.1:0-14852 GCA_964631555.1 uncultured Leptospirales bacterium | reverse complement strand
TTTTAGAATTTAACAGGATTAAATACCAGCGCTTTCAGCAATTTGTCAGTAATACAAATACAAGAAAGTTAATAAATTTCATTCCTTTTTTGTTAAGCGTTAACAGCAGAAAATTTCCGGGCTATGTCGAAGGTGATGTTCCTGTGGGAATTGTGAATTACGCACCTGATGAAGAAACAAAAAGGTTTATTAAAGCTAAATTTCCTTCGGCTAGTGTTGAAATTGCCGGATATGCGAAGCCTTTTATCCAGATGCTGGCTATTATGGGAAGTATAGGTACAATTGCATATAATAAAAAGTCTGATTTTGATTATTGGGTTTGTATAGATGGGAGAGAAACAAACGCAGAGAGCTTAGAGAATTTTAGAAAGAAAATCGATGCTATACAAAAATGGGTCTCGAGTGAAATAAATTTGCCTGTTCATATCTTTATTAATGATGTTGAGTCGGTTAAAAAGAATATTTTTGCGGAAGATGAGGAAGAAGCTTTCGGCTCTACAGTCGGAGCAGTCTTGAAAGATGAATTTTTCAGAAGTTCAATCATCATTAGCGGGAAAATACCTTTCTGGTGGGTAGTGCCGGAGCAGTTAAAAGACAGCGAGTATGATTCCATCTTCCGGGAATTACCCGGGGATGTTATTGATAAGGACTTTGTTGATCTCGGGAATCTATATGAGATTTCGAGAGAAGACTTTCTGGGGGCCGCTCTTTTTCAGATAATAAAATCCCTTGGGAATCCTTTTAAATCAATTATTAAGATAGGGCTTTTGGAGAAATATCTCTCTACTATCGGTGACTCTTTCCTGATGAGTCAGAAGGTCAAGATAAAAGTACATCAGGGAAAGCTGGATGATACTGTATTGGACTCGTATCTTAATATGTTTAAAGAGGTTTATGATTTTTATAGTGGACACGTAAAAGATAAATCTCTTCTGGACATGCTCAGGAAAAATCTTTATCTAAAAATAGATCCGCAGTTATCCAAATATTTAGGTGTGAAAGATACTAAGAATATTCCTTACAAGGTTGTAGTAATGTTTCAATATACGAGAGCCTGGAAATGGAATATAGAAAAGATAAGTGATCTTGATAATTTTGATAACTGGGATTTCAATAAAGTAATGGAATTCTGGGATATGGTAAAAAAATTTATGCTTTTAAGTTATAAGAAGATTTCGGAACAATTCCCTACATTGAAACTGAAGAATAAGGTATCTGAAACCGATTTTATGCTTTTAAGCAGAAAGATAAAGACTAATTTTAAAAGAGAGCCGGATAAAATAGAGCAGTTTATTACATTTAAAGATACCCCTTCAGAGGCTGTTCTTTATGTTGAACCTGTCAGTCAGAATATTGATAATATAGAATGGCGTTTATATAAAAGAAATTCAATGAAATCGGACAGTTCCGTTACGACAACATTAAAAACTGAAAATGATTTACTTAAACTTCTAGTCTGGACCTCTTTGAACCGTATTTATGACCCATCATTTTCCAGGATCACAATACAGTCGGGATATGCCAGGGTGAACCAGCAACAAGTCATTAGTTTTCTGGATCAAAGCTCGAATTTTTTTAAAGAAGATAAACTGGTTTTAACGAATGAATACTTTTTAAACCAGGCATTCAATCTTTTAAATTTTTTAATAATTGATTTTGATATTGAGAATTCTGAGAAAATTCAGACTATACATTTTCTTTATCATAATAGCTGGGGGGAGTCATATTTAAAAAGATATGATTCGGAAGAAGATTTAATAAATATACTAGATACAATATTAAAAGATGGTTACAGAATAAAGAGAAGTTATGAAAACTATTGCGCAATAAATACGCCTGATCCTTATAAAAAACCTTATAAAAGATTGATTAGTCTCTTCAAGGAGGCGTACTCCGTATTGATTGATGATGAACCGAAAAATTCAGTAAGGTTTATCACAAATATAGGGAAAAAATATATTTTGTTTACACGGGAGCAGGATGAAATCACAAAAGATGTATATCCTAATTTTTATAATTTATTGGCAGCAATTACGATGAAACCAAAAGAAAAGATTATTTATAATTTTTTCAGCAGTGATCCTGTTTTATATCCCGTATCCACTTTATATAGCCAGGCTGTGAAAAATCCAATAACAATAGCATTTGAAGAAAAGGGGAATTTTCTTATCGTTTATGTAATAAATGAAACAGGGAATTTATTTACGTATGTCAATTCATTAAGAAAAAAAGAAGAGTACCTTGTATCTCTCTATGATTTTTGTCAGAATATTACCAGGCATGTGAGCAAAACATTGCAATATTCAGTTATTTCGAAAGGAGAGATAAAAATCAGCAGGATTATGACCGACAGGTATGGGGAACTGTCGGTAATCGATGAAACAGCGATTATCAAGGGAAAGTTTGTATTAAATTCTACTAATAAGAAATACCTGGTAGCGTCTGTGTCGAGACACAAAGGAGATGAGACTTTCTATAATGTTGTATTTCCGGACAGGGTTTCTTCCGGATTTATTAGCTTTAATAATTTGTCGAGTATTTCCGCCAGTATAATGCGATATCAAAAAAAAGGGATTGGGGTGAGCGGTATTGTAAGAGACCTTGTCTTCAGCGATCTTAAGCCGGATGAAATATCGATGGGCAGTACTTTATATTTTCTTGAAAAATATAAAATCGAATCTATGCTGGCCAAAGGGATTAAGAATCGTTAGTATTCGCCCCCAGGGAAGTTATCCTTGAAAAATCTTACTTTCTTTTTTTCTTTATCCTGTGAATTTTTTCCGAGCGTGCCGTTTTCGAGAGCTAGATCAAGAAGTTTAACGCTGTCTGAATTGTCGGATTTTTCATCTGACATATCTTCATCTTTTTGTTGAGTAGTTTTAGAAGCGATTTTGCTGTCTTCCTTGTCTTTTGCTTCTTTCATTTGATTGAATTTCTCGTCTATCAAATCCTGTGTCATGATCTGTATGGTATCTGCTTCTTCAGCCTGATCTTTAGCTTTTGGCTTGGGTTTTGCCTTTTGCTTGGGTTTTGCTTTTTTTGTAATTTTGGGAGCCTCTTCAGCCTGGACTTCTTCCCCTTCTATTTCTTTCACTAAATCTGCTGGTGGATTGGCAATTGTCAAGCCGAGCATCTTTATTCTGGTGTCCAGTAATAAATTAATCTGTTTTTCGATTGAGATGTATATTGGTGTTGAAAATGATTTATCTTTTGAAAGTGATTTTTCCAATTTTCTGAGATCTTTGATATCTTCATCAATTGTCTCTATTCTTTTTATTATATGGACAACTTTCATAAGTTTACCCCGGGAATAGGTTTTATATTTTTCCTTAATCAGCAACCCACCCCGCTCAAAAAGCGGGGACAAATTCTGAAGAAACAACGAAAAGCAATAAGACTGATCGTTTAATAATTGTTTATCAGAAGGTTTATATTTCTAAAATGATTGACAATATTTATAAAAATATAATTCCTTGATTATTGATAAAAGGAATATTAAAATATACATTTATATTAGTCAATAATCTTATTTAAAAAGTATATATTTTATTATTAATTTCTTCTAATGTGTCTTTTTTTTATTATGTTCGGCCTCTTCAGAGATTATCTGTGTTCAGTTCCCTCGTGTGAAGCGGGGATTGAAGTGATAACGGAAACAGGATCGGAAAGTCCTTGCCCGGTTGAAATGCCGATTACATTGCTTCTCAAATAGAAATTATTAAATGCAACAAGGAAAGTATATGATCGATCATTATAAAACTGTATATAGACCCAGAGAGGAGTGCGGCATATTCGGGATTTTCGGCAGAGATGACGCGTCCAATCTTACTTATTTGGGATTGCACTCCCTTCAGCACAGGGGACAGGAATCAGCCGGGATAGCCTCCTCTGACGGAGAGCATATCTACAGGTACGCGGGTATGGGCGAGGTAACGGATGTGTTTGAAAAAGAGGAAGACATATTCAACCTGCGCGGGTATATGGCAATAGGCCACAACAGGTATTCAACAACGGGTTCGTCGTTTCTTCGGAATGCCCAGCCGTTGAGAGCGGATTCGATTCTTGGACCTATGGTGCTTTCTCATAACGGTAATCTCGTTAATACTGCCTCTCTAAGAAACAATCTTGAACAAGAGGGATCGATTTTTCAGACTTCAATTGACTCGGAAGTGATCGTTCATTTGATGGCAAGATCAGGGATCAGGGATTTTCTTGAGGCTTTGATTGCAGCGCTTAAGCAGGTTAAGGGTGCATATTCTCTTCTGATCATGACCAAGGATACTATTTATGCTGTCAGAGATCCGAACGGGTTCAGACCTCTTGTGCTCGGGAAATTAGGAGATGCCCATGTTATTGCTTCAGAGACCTGTGCTTTTGACATGATTGACGCGGAATATATAAGAGAGGTTGAGCCCGGGGAACTTATTGAGATATCAAAATACGGTTTTAAATCTTATTTTCCGTTTAAGAAAGAAAAACATGCTCTGTGTATTTTTGAATATATTTATTTTTCACGACCTGACAGCATAATCTTTAATAATTCAGTTTATGATTTGAGGATAGCGCTCGGCAGGATGCTTTACAGGCAGGCCCCGGTTGAGGCGGATATTGTTGTGCCTATTCCGGATTCTTCCATTGTTGCCGCTCTCGGGTTTGCTAAGGAGTCTGGTATTCCGTATGAGATCGGAATGATACGTAATCATTATATTGGCAGAACCTTTATTGAACCTTCCCAGAAGATAAGGGACTTCGGGGCCAAGATCAAGTTCAATGTTATAAGAACAGCAGTAAAGGATAAAAGGGTGGTAGTGGTAGACGATTCGATTATGAGAGGCACTACTATGCGAAAGATCATCAAGATGTTCAGAAAGGGAGGGGCGAAGGAAATTCACATAAGGATTTCGGCGCCGCCTACCAAGTATCCGTGCTTTTACGGTATTGATATTCCCACGCACAGCGAACTGATCGCGGCTACTCATACTATTGAAGAGATCAGGAAATATCTCAGGGTGGATTCAATCGAATATCTGACTGTGGATACTATGCTTGAAGCTGTTGATAAGCCGGATATGGAATTCTGTATGGCATGCTTTAACGGCGATTATCCGATCGCATTTGAGGAAAGTGTAAATAATCAGAAGTACCTTTTTGAAGATGCGGTGATGGGGAAATATTATTAGCTCCAAAGAATAACTGAATTGTTGTTGAAATTTATAACAGAGTTATTAAGATAATTTTTAATAATTAAGTTTATATTGACTTCCTGAATTTAAAGCAAATAATTGAACGCTTAAAAAGAAAAGACATGAAGATCGATATCGATAAACCGGGGAAAAAGATCATATCCGTCCTGAACGGAAGTGTTGACAATCAGACTCTTGCTGGGCTTAAAAGTTCGCTTGAGGAGGCTATTGCCGATAATGACATCCAAATCATTGAGGTTGAAATTTCAGGCGTTACGAGCCTTGATTCCCTTAATCTCGGTGAATTTATGAGAATCAAGAAATGGCTTCAGGGAAACGGTATTGTATTTAAGCTTGTAAATCCTACCGGGAAAGTGAGATTTCTTATTGAAACCGCTTCTTTTGAACCATTCCTCCTTGATGGTGAAGATTTTTAAATTTCTATTAGAGTTATCAATATTTTCATGATTATATTGAAAAATTGTTCAATAACTATATATTATATTATTAAGAATATTTGTATAATAAATATGTATGGTCAGGATGGGTGACTGTGTATATACCAAGGATTTATAATATAAACAATGGAGGTTCATCATGGCACAAAAATATTTATTAGCTGTTGATAATTCGGATACCGCGGACAGAATTGCGGAGTTTTTAAGGAAAATTATAAATAAAAACGATAAGGTAACACTTTATAGTGTATTACCTAATCCATTTGTAATATATAATTTGAGCGATCCTGCGGGTTTGCCTATTTATACGGAAAATAAAGAAATATTTACAATGTTCGAAGAGAACAGAAAAGAAGAGCTCAATAAAATGCTGGAAAATGTTAAAAAAACGCTTGCCAAATCGGGTTATGATAAAAAGGACGTTAAATTCAAGTTTGATAATCAGAACGGTACTGTTGCGCACCAGATAGCTGAATTTGCGGAAAAAGGAAAATACGATTCAATTATTATGGGCAAACATAATTCTTCAATTCTGACTGAGGTTATTCTTGGGAGCGTGACCCATAAGGTGATTCATTTGTCAAAAAAAATTCCTGTTGTTGTCGTTTAACTGTGGGAATGCTTTTTTGGCAGGTTTTCAGATATTTTGCGTAAGTGTTCCTGCTTGTGGCATATGAAAAGCCAATCGCGTTTTACGGATAGGATGTTGAGATTTTTCATAGGTCCCTGAAGAGGATTTTTATTATCCTGGGAGTAGTTTTGGTGGTTCGCGATATGTATTGATGCCATATAGTTTGGAATACGACTTTGAAACGGAGGGGAAGGGAATTAAGTTCAAGGTCGAAAGGCCCGGGTTCCAGGTTAAAGGAGAGACATTTAACTTCAGTTCGTCTATTGGAATATGGCTAACTGCCTGCATTACTCTTTTTAAATATTTCGATATATAAAGATTATACCCGCTCATATTTATATGGCGGGCTTTTCTTTTGTAGATATATTGTTCTTCCGCTGTCATTGACTGCCATGAGATCACTGCTTCGGCAAAGCTGCGGCGCACGATGCGCTGGGCCTCTGTATCAGGATTGCGCGGGATTACATAAGTGCGCACGCATAATTTGCCGCGCCTGGTGTAAAAAACTACGTTGCCTAATCGTCCGCTGATAGACTTTATCAATATGTTCGGTGTTGCTGTTGCCATTGTGTTTTTTCCTGGTTAATATTTTTTCGACAGGCTCATTGCCTGCTCCTGATGTGTTTAGATTCTGCTTCCGGAACGGATTGAAAATATTTTTTTCCTCTTACTATTTATATACGTTTTCCCGTTAGCATTTTTGAGAGTTTTCAGAGTGTTTTTGTAAATTTTTTTTAAAAAAATAAATTTTTTTTGATTTTAGTGCTTATCTGTCCTGTTTTAATGGGGGATTTACGTCATATTTTTTGATTTATGAATCAGGTTAAATTCATTGCTGTGCCGGGAAAAAAGAAAACAGTAATTGACTTGACAAATATCGCGATAATATTTTTTATTAATTTATATTATATGACATTACAGGCCACTAGCTCAATTGGTAGAGCATCGGTCTCCAAAACCGAGGGCTGGGGGTTCAAGTCCCTCGTGGCCTGCATTGATGCATGATAAGATACAGGGTTTATTTAAAAAACTGAATAACCGGCGTTTCTCAAATAGTCTAAGAGTAAGAAGGATGTAAGAGTGTTTTTTACTGTGAGATTGAGAAGGGCTGGTTTTTTTGTTTATCCGCACAGATATAATATTTATTGGTTTTATACGAAATCTTTGTATTTATTTAAGAATTAGTTCTCATTATAAATGTCGTCATAATTGCCTTTTATAAGTTTTATCAGTAATTCATTGAACTTGCTTTCCTCTTCTCCTAGTACTTTGAAGAATTTTTTGTCCGCTTTTCTGACATTATAAAAAATGTTTTGAACCAACATACTGCCTTTTTCAGTTATTTTTAAGTAGTTATGCCTTCTGTCTTTTTCATTGGTTGTGCGAGTGACCATTTTTTTCGCTACAAGAGTTTTTAATACATCGGAAACAGTCATTACGTCAATCTTTGCATGCTTGGCAATGAGCCTTTGATTCACATGTTCATTTTTATTTGACAAATACGTTAAACTGCACAAAATAATAAATTGAGTATAGGTTGCATCATATTCCTTTACTTCAAGTTTCATTAGACGCTGCCATATATTAGATGCCTGCCATAACATGAATCCGGGCCGCTCTTCAGGCTCCTTTAAAAGTTTTACAAAAGCGTGGGGATCTTTATATAATTTTTCCATATTACTTCCTGAAACAATTAATTTTATTTAAAATTATATATCAACTTCGATTGGTGTCAAATTGTAATTATTTAATGTTTTCCGCAAGAATTTTATTGGATTAATTTAAACGATAAACATTCAATATTATAAATGCCATAATCCGCCAGCCTTTGTTGTCTGATTCGCAAATCCACCAATAAGCAATAGGCTGATTTGTTCCAAATGCCGGTTTAATATAAAATAATAAAAAAGTGTTGATATTAATAAGTGTGCTTATCAATATTGTCATTGATAAGCACGCTTATCAATTTGTATGCCAGATAATCCGGAGAGTGTATCAATCAGAATAATAAAAAAGGAGTTTTGGGATATGAAAAAAATGGAGTCCGATGTAATTGTTATAGCGGCAGGTCTTTCCGGGCTTGCGGCTGCTATCTCGGCATCCGAGAATGGCGCGAAAGTCATCGCATTTGAGAAAATGCCTATTGCAGGCGGAGCTGCCAATATGGCAATGGGGCCGTTAGGGATTGGTTCCCGCTTCCAGAGACAGCATATGATTACAATTACCCCGGGTGAGGCCTTTCGCAGGCATATGTTTTTCTGTCACTATAAAGTAGACGGCAGACTAGTACGTGATTTTTATTATAAGTCAGGAGAGACAATCGACTGGCTTGAGGATATGGGAGTAGTATGGCACAGCGTTCAAAAGGCTTTTGACGCTCCTGAGACAACAAAGGCATACTCCAACGGTGAGCTGACATGGCATTGTGTGATGCCCGAAGGAGGCGGACATCCGGGGCCGCGTGCGGCTTCAGCAATGATGAAGAAAATGACGGAAAAAGCTCTGGAACTCGGCGTTGATCTTCAGCTCGGAGCTCCGGTAAAAAAAATAATTATAGAAAATGGAAGAGCCGCTGGAGTTATTGCCACAGATAGAGACGGCAATGAGGTTGAAGGGAGGGCTAAGGCGATAATTATTGCGACAGGAGGTTACGGAGCTAATCCCAAAATGATAAAAGATGAAACCGGGTTTGAGTATGGGAAGACCATATTTAATTTCGCTATTCCCGGTATGGATGGGGACGGATTGCGCATGGCATGGGAGGCAGGTGCCGGAAAAACACAGAGCAATATGGAGCTTATGTATCAGCTTCCGGACAATATGAATCATTTTATTGTTGAAGGCGCCTTCAGGCAGCCTTGTTTATGGGTAAACCGGCTTGGTTACCGTTTTATGCCCGAAGACCAGATCTCAAATACTACCTTTACAGGCAATGCTATAAGTGTGCAACCTGCTATGGTAGCTTACTCCATATTTGATTCCAAAATACTTAAAAAATACAAAAAGCATGGACCTGATATTCTCTCGCATGTTCATCCCGGAGACCTCTTCGATTACTTTGATGAGCAATGGGACAGGGATATAGCCAATGGATATGAGCCGGTATGCGAAGCGAATACTATTGAAGAGCTTGCTGAAAAAGCGGGTATTGATGTCCAGGGGCTTGCCGAAACAATTCAGGAGTATAATGAAATGTGTGAAATGGGTTATGACGGCCTTTTTGATAAGGACAGGAGATTTATGGAGCCTATTCAGAAAGAAAAGTTTTACTGCTGCAGACAAAATGTCGGCGGATACGGCTCATTGGGAGGAATATTAATCAATTATAAGACGGAAGTAATGACTAAGGATTACAATGTTATTCCCGGATTATATGCGGCCGGAAATGATGCCTGTAATATTTACGGTGACAGCTATCCGTTTATTCTGGCCGGAAATACTATGGGGTTTTGCTTAAACAGCGGTCGTATAGCCGGAGAAAACGCTGCTAAATTTTCAGGGAATGTATAACTCAATTAGTCATATGCAATTTAATAATTAGTCACATTTGGTAAAGTCTGAATGCTCTGAATTCTTTAATTATACACTTATGAAGATAACGATAGGAAATAGAGAAATAGAGACCTTTGAAGGCAAATCAGTGCTTGAGGCAGCACTTGAAGCCGGTATATATATCCCCCATCTGTGCAGCCATCCGGACCTGACGCCGGTAGGCGGATGCCGCCTCTGTTCAGTTGAAATAGAAGGTGTCGAACAGCCGGTCCCTTCCTGTATGACTAAAGTAAAAGACGGCATGATTGTGACTATTAATTCTCCAAAAGCTGAAAAAACGCGCAGGATGGCGATGGAACTTATTCTTTCAAGCCATCCTATAGACTGCACTGGCTGTCCAAAATATGGAAAATGCGAACTTCAGTCAATGTATCAATATATGGGTGTCAGCCCGGAAAGATGGCGTTTGAAATCCAGGTCTGTACCTACTGATGAATCAAATCCGCTTATTAAGCATTTGTTTACCCGATGTGTCCGCTGCGGACGATGTGTTCGTGTATGCCGGGAATTAAGGGGTGTTGAGGTTCTGGATTTTCAGAGAATAAACGGAGAAGTCAGGATCGGGATAGATGGCGGGAAGAGCCTGAAAGATGCAGGATGTCGTTTTTGCGGAGCATGTATTGAGGTATGTCCTACAGGTTCAATCATGGATGCTACAGGTCTTATCCCGGAGGACATGCCTTATGCAAAAGCTGTCGTATCCTGCAGGACAAAGTGCCCGGCAGAGATTGATGTTCCAAGATATATTCGTTACATAAAAGACGGCAATTTCACGGCTGCAACAGCCGTTATCCGTGAAAGAGTTCCTTTCCCGCTGGTTCTTGGAATTGTATGCAATCATGTCTGTGAAACTATATGTAAACGAAATGAATTAGGTGAACCGATCTCAATATGTAAACTTAAAAGAGCTGCGGCTGAAAATGATGATGGTACGTGGAAAAATAAAGTAAGAAAATCGCCTCCTACAGGAAAAAAAGTCGGCATAATCGGGAGTGGCCCGGCCGGTCTTACATGTGCCTATTATCTTGCCGGGAAAGGACACAGCGTGACTGTTTATGAGGCCGGTTCGAAGGCCGGTGGACAATGCAGAGTCGGGATTCCTGCTTACAGGTTGCCTGATATCTATCTTGACAAAGAGATCGATGATATTCTTTCCGAAGGTATAGAGCTAATACTGAACAAAAGGATAGATATACCAGGGGAGTTGCTTGATCAGGGTTTTGATGCGGTATTGGTGGCTACGGGCACACATAAAGGGATCATCCTTCCGATTGAAGGCAGTGATCTGCCGGGGGTTTTATTAAATACGGATTTTTTAAAGAATGTCCGTCTTGGCAAACCTCCTGCCATTGGCAGGAGAATAATGGTACTCGGGGGAGGCAATGTGGGTTATGACTGCGCGCGCACTGCCCTGCGGCTTGGAGCGGATGAAGTGCATATAGCTTGTCTTGAGAATACGGAGCAGATGACATCCGATCCTGAAGAGATAGAAGAGGGAGAGAAGGAGGGGGTTATTCTGCATGCAGCCTGTTCATTCCCCAAAATAATCGGTAAAGATAAAGTTGAAGGAGTGGAGCTGAAAAGGGTTTCCTGCTTTGAATTTGATGAGAATCAAAAAGCAATTATAAAATGCATCGAAGGATCGGAGCATATTATTTCAGTCGATAATGTAATTTTTGCAGTCGGGCAAAAGCCTGAAGGCACTGACAGGATGGGATTACCATTAATTGCTGATACCTACATCGCTACAGATGAAGAGCTTGGGGCAGGAAAGCCAGGAGTGTTTGCAGCAGGCGATGTTGTAACAGGTACGAAATCCGTAATTGACGCCATTGTAGGCGGCCGGAAGGCGGCTGAATCAATCGATAAATATTTGGGCGGCAATGGTGATATAAGCGAAGTTCTGACTGAGGAAATGGAAGCCCCTTCTTTTATCGGTCGAAGTGAGGATTTTGCTGATCTCCCGCGAAATTATCCTGAAAAATCCGAGCCTGATAAAAACGTCAAATGCTTTGATCTTATTGAAGAACCTTTTATGAAAAATGAAGCAATGCTCGAAGCTGAACGCTGTCTTCAGTGTGATCTGCGTCTGAATATCAGAAATCCTAAATTCTGGAATGATAATGAATATAAAAATTAAAGATGTTTATGACAGCGTAAAGCCGGTTCCGTTTCAATCCGGAATTGAATCCCCAATACTTAAACCGGATCAAAACGAATGTATTGTTGATATACTTTTAAAAAAGATCATTGAATTCGATAGTCAGTCATGCGGGAGGTGCATATTCTGTGCGGAAGGTTTAAGCCAGATGAAGTTAATATTAACTGATATTGCAAATAAAAAGGGCAGGTCCGGTGATGTTGACTTGCTTCTGGATCTGTGTTTGCAGTTGAAATATCAGGTATTATGTTCTCTCGGAGTCGCGGCAGCAGAAATGGTGGAGAACGCCGTCGCTGATTTCAGGGAAGATATAGAAGGCCATATTATGAGGAAAATCTGCAGAACTCTTGTCTGCAATAAGTTCGTTACTTTTCACATTTTGCCTGAAAAATGCACCGGGTGTCAGGAGTGTATGGATGCCTGTGAAGAGGACGCTATTTCCGGGAAAAAGAATTATATACATGTAATAGATCAGGAAGACTGCGTGCAATGTGGAAAATGTGTGAATTTTTGCGGAGAAAAAGCCATTGTTAAAGCCGGACCCATTAAGCCGAAATGCCCGGATAAACCGTTAGCGTGCGGGACATGGAAATAATAAGTATGCTTATCAATAGTTAAAAGGAGGTATTCATTATGAAGATACTAGGTATTCACGCCGGAAGAAAAAACGGCAACTCGTCAGTTTTAATGAAAGAAGCACTTTTAGTCTGCCAGGAGCAGGGTGCTGAGATCACAATGATAAACCTGCATGATTACGATATAAAACCGTGTACCGGATGCGAGAGCTGTACTAAAAACATGGCAATGGGCGGGAAAGAGCCTTTCTGTGTGTGGGATGGAAAAGACGACCTGAATAAAATAATGAAGGAATTCCTGGTCCAGGACGGTGTTATTATCGGTGTTCCAACATATGACCTGATGCCTGCGGGTATTTATATCATCTTTACAAACCGGTTTTTGCCGTATGAAGCTGCCTTTTTAAAGGAGATAGGCGTCAAGGGTTTAAAAGACAGGGTAGGGGCCATAATCGCTATGGGCGGCTCAACCCGGGCATGGCAGTCCATGGCCCTGGAAGGGATACAGGCAACTATGTTTACACAGTCAATTCAGATAGTTGACCAGATGCTGGCTACAAAATGCACAAATCCCGGGGCTGTATTCCTGCAGCCCGAATTGCTTGAACGGGCACGATCATTAGGCAGGAATGTAATTCAGGCGATACAAACCCCGGCAGAAAAACGCGAATGGCTTGGGGATAAAAACGAAGGCTGGTGCCCTGTATGCCATTCCAACAGCCTTTCATTAGGGGAACCTCACTGGGACGGTATACAATGGCCTGTAGAATGCCAGGTGTGCGGTGCAGGCGGGGATATTCAAAAAGATGCAAACGGAAGATGGAAATTTGTTCTTGCTGAAGACGGTATGTTGAAATGCCGGGTCATTGAAAAAGGAAGAGCACTGCATATGTACGAGATTCAGGCAGGAATGAAAAAGGTCATGGAAAACAAGGAATTGATTAAAGAGAAACTGGAAAAATATAGGGCGATCACCTTTCCAGCAATAAAATAAAGGAGTCCGTTAAAATGGGTTTAACTGAAGAAATACTTGAAACAATAATAAGTCGTGCTGCTGAGCTTTTTAAAAAAGATCCGTCTGGACTAAGTGCTGCAACAGCTTTTGAAGATGATCTTAAAGCCAAGTCTGTAAATTATGCGCAGATCACTACAGTACTTGAAGCTGAATATGACGTTGAAATTCCTTTTATGGAATTCAAAAGGAGAAAAACATTCGGAGAAGCCGCCGAATTTGTAAAGATGCTTATTGAAGGCTAACAAGGTAAATGGAGGTATATTATGAGTGATAAACCGGAAATAATTTCAAAAAAGCAGATTTTTAACGGGGAAGAGATAGAAGTTTTTTATCGTAGAGCAAGAGTGCCTGTTGATCCTGAAGAAGGCCTTGATCTTTCAAAACTCGGTGGAATAGCGGCAACAGCCCACGGGTTTTGTGCTAAATTCAACCAGCGGACATACAAGACAGAGGATGGAATCATATGCGAACAGGATGTACCGGTAAAATTAAGAGATGGAGTCACAATTTATACGGACATATACCGTCCGGAAGGAGAGACCAACCTCCCATGCCTCGTTTCATGGAGCGCTTACGGGAAGCGGCCGGGTGACGGAATGTCAGAGTGGCAGGTTATGGGTGTTCCACCAGGGACGATTTCAAGAATGTCCAAATTCGAATCCCCGGACCCCGGTTTCTGGTGCAGGTACGGGTATGGTGTTGCTAATGTGGATCCAAGGGGAGTGGGACACTCGGAAGGAGATATATCGTTGTTTGGGAAACAGGACGCTCTGGACGGATATGATTTTATAGAATGGGTTGCTACCCGGGACTGGTGCAGCGGGAAAATAGGAATGGGTGGAAATTCTTTCGTTGCAATGACTCAGTTAAGGATCGCAGCCCAGCAGCCTCCGCATCTTGTGTGTATGGCTCCATGGGAAGCCACTGTGGATATTTACAGGGAATCCCTCTTTGAGGGGGGAATCCCGGCATTGAGCTTTAATGAGTTCATAGTGGCATCACTGACAGGACCCAATTATGTGGAGGACCTTGTTGAGATGGGCAGAAATTATCCATTGATGAATAAATACTGGGAGGACAAGATACCGGATTACTCAAAGATAAGGATACCTGTATATGCGTGCGCCTCCTGGAGCCATTTTCATTTACACGGTTCATTCCATTCATTCAGAAAGATAAGGTCCACCAAGAAATGGCTTCGGGTACACAGGGAGCAGGAATGGCCTGACTTGTACACACCGAAAAATATAGACGATCTGAAGCGTTTCTATGACAGG
>CAZVYR010000058.1:0-15045 GCA_964631555.1 uncultured Leptospirales bacterium | reverse complement strand
GCTCTGCACTGTTAAAGAAGCAATAAAATTAGGTGCTGCCGACATGATAAAGAATCTTGAAGCAATTACACAATATATTATTAATGTATCTGACGTGCATACTAAAAAGTAATTTTTTATTTTACCCACCTATACTTTAAGTTCTTATTTGCAACTCATCCCGCCTGCAAGGCAGGAAGAAATCTTAGAGTAACTGTCAAAATCTATAAAATTAGTTACTCAGAAGAGTAACTGTCAAAATCTATAAAATTAGTTACTCAGAAGAATAATTAAATTCTAAAAATCTTGACAACTTTAAACTAGTTTTCTATTTACAATCAACAGCAGTAATTAATACGAGGACTATAATGAAGCTTTCAAGATATGTTTTACCAACAATGAAGGAAGATCCTTCTGATGCAGTTGTAACCAGCCACAGGCTTATGATGAGAGCCGGTCTTATCAGAAAAGAATCAGCCGGCATGTATATTTATCTTCCTC
This sequence comes from uncultured Leptospirales bacterium, assembly GCA_964631555.1. Lineage (GTDB taxonomy): Bacteria > Spirochaetota > UBA4802 > UBA4802 > JAFGDQ01 > CAZVYR01. The sequence goes on along the minus strand of CAZVYR010000058.1, from coordinate 14,565 downwards.
TGGGATTCAAAGTTTTAAATAAGGTCATTAATATTATTAGAGAAGAGATGAATAAATCAGGGGCTCTGGAATTTCTTATGCCTGAAATGACAAATGCTGATCTATGGAAAGAATCAGGACGCTGGGATACGATGGGCCCTGAAATGATAAGGATTAAAGACAGGAACGACCAGGAATATACTCTCGCACCAACGCATGAAGAATCTTTCACAGCCATTGCACGCAGCTTACTTTCTTCGTACAGGGATTTACCTGTTAATTTCTATCAGATCAATACTAAATTCCGCGATGAAATAAGGCCCAGATTCGGTGTGATGAGAAGCAAAGAGTTCATTATGAAAGATGCATACTCGTTTGATATGGATGAAAAGGGACTTGAAGATGCCTATCAGATAATGCGGAAAACATACAGAAGGATTTTTGAAAGATGCGGGCTTGAGACCATACCTGTCGAAGCAGATACAGGAAGCATGGGGGGGAGCAACTCGGAAGAATTTATGGTCGCTTCCGAAGTCGGGGAAGAAGCACTTTTATTATGCTCATGCGGATACAGGGCAAACCAGGAAAGAGCGGAATACTATAGAACACAGGCGGAGCAAAATGGAAGTGTCCTTAAGATTGAAACAGTTGATACTCCCAATGTAAAAACCATTAACGAACTAGTTTCTTTCTTTAATGTCTCTCCTGATACATTTATGAAAAGTATAGTTTATCTTGCTGACAATAAGCCGGTTATGGCTGTAGTTCCCGGAGACAGGGAGATAAACGAGCTTAAACTTAAAAACTATCTCGGTGCGATTTACCTTGCACTTGCAGATGACAGTGTTGTTGAGCAAGTAACATCAGCACCTGTCGGGTTCGCTGGCCCTGTGAATAATTTTAATGTGAAGACAGTCTTTGATATATCAATAAGCAATATCAGAAACGGGATAACTGGCGCGAATATGATTGATAAGCATTTCAAAAACGTGAATCCCGGCATTGATTTCCAGGTCAAGGAAGAAGCAGATATTACAACAGCAGTTGAGGGGGATCTATGTCCGAAGTGTCAAAAACAAATGACACTAAAGAGGGGAATTGAGGTCGGGCACATTTTCAAACTCGGCAACAAATATACAAAAGCCATGAATATGACTGTTGTAAATGAAAAGAGCCGGGAAATCAATCCTGTTATGGGTTGTTACGGCATAGGTGTAAACCGGACTATTGCTACTATTATTGAGCAGAACAATGACGAAAGGGGAATTATCTGGCCTATATCCGTAGCTCCGTTTCATATTCATCTTATCGGGATTGCCAAGACCGAAGAAGAGTTCAAAGCAGTTGATGATATTTATTCGCTTATTGTTGATTCCGGACTTGAAGTGTTATATGATGACAGAAAAGCGAGTCCGGGATTTAAATTCGCTGATGCTGATCTTGTGGGAATTCCTGTGCGCATTACCATCGGAAAGAGTTATTTCAGTGATAATTTGATCGAAATAAAATTAAGGGCTTCTAAAGAGATCAAACGAATAACAAAAGAGAGTCTGCTTTCTTTTTTGAAAGAATTAAAAGATTTAATAAATAATGAGCAGCTTTCTATCGAAAAACTGTTTGATAAATTAGTATAATTTTATATTATTTAACCATAAGTACAGTTTTTTTTGTTGACTCGAAATAAGCACATATATAATTTACATTTTCTGTACGGGGCGTAGCGCAGTCCGGTAGCGCATCTGGTTTGGGACCAGAGGGCCGGAGGTTCAAATCCTCTCGCCCCGAATAATGCGCCAGTAGCTCAGCTGGATAGAGCAACGGCCTTCTAAGCCGTGGGTCACAGGTTCGAATCCTGTCTGGCGTGCATAAGTGGATAAGTTAGAACCCGAATATCCTTGTAGTTCAGAACTTCCTGATTAAGGATAAAAGAGTAGGGTTTCTTCCAGTTTAATCAATAAACCCACCATGTAAGTAAGAAATTTCTTATAAAAATGTTTAGACATTTTCAAAAAAGGCATGAATATTGTACTTCCAAATTGCCTATAAGAAAGCAACATTGACAGTAGTCGATAAAGCTTTATTTATCAAGGGACTGGCTCCTAAAGATGATGTTACCACATAAAATTACTCTAGCTGCAGCTAAATACAAGTTAACAATGGTCATTAACCAGACTTGCAGAAGAAGTCGATTCATATGAAAGATATATTCAGGAGTGTGGTATTAACTTTGAAAAGCCATAAGGTTTGAATAAGTATCCGGATTTATGTTTTATTGTCCAAACAAATTTTCATGTTTATTGAAAGTAAAAAATATAAACAGCCCAATATTAAAATATTTATTTTTTCTAAAAAAAACAATATTATTTAACATTGCCAATTATATTTGGTTTAATCATTTAGATGCTAATGAAAATGACGCTCTCTGGGATGAATGTATTGAACTGGAAGGCTGCCATACTCAGGCCGATACTGAAGAAGAATTATATAAATATATGAAAGAAGTCCTTGACCTTTATCTGAATGAGCCGGAAGGCTCGGAAAGAGTAGCTCCTCTTCCTAAAGAAAAAGTCAAAGGGAATGACATCGTTCAAATTTCTGTTGATCCTAAAATTGCTTTTGGCCTGTATATGAGGTATTTAAGGAGAAAACATAAATTTACTCAGCAACAGCTTGCAGATATGCTTGGAATGAAAAATATTTACAGCTATCAAAGGCTTGAAAAGAAAGCCAATCCGACTCTCACACTTCTTGAAAAGGTTAAACAAATATATCCTGAATTTAATTTGGATGAATTGTTATAATAAAGTTTATTTGTTTTTAATAAAAAATAAAAATTTTAAATTATTAAAAATTTAATTTTACTATTGTCGCCGGTTAAATACTAAATTCATCTCCCAGTAATTCCGTTAATACTTCCTTTATGAGATCATTAATTGATTTTTTTGATAGACTTCTTTCTGATATATCTAATACTTTCCTCATGCGGCATGGGCCTTCTTCTAAGATTTTTTTTAGCGATTAAATCTTTTTGGCTTGTGCCGCCTTTATTGTCAATTATTCAAAACACAACTTTTCGATATATCTCTTTGCACTCTTATTTTATATTTTATACGCCCCAAGTTGGGGCGTATAAAATAATCGACTAAATCAAAATATTATCTGACCCGTCCTGCGCGCCAGGCACTAATAAGTTTGTCATAGTCAACGGTTTCACCTTTAGGCTTTTCATTTGCAAGCTTTGCCTGTGGAGCGATCCTGCCTGGTCTGCCAAGGTACTTCTTCTCATCAATACAAGGATTAAGTTTAGGACCACGATCTCCTTGTACTCCTGAACGCTCAAGCCTTTCCATAACAGCGTCCTGCTCACTGGCAAGATTGTTCATAGCCTCATCTACACTAATCGCGCCTGAAGATGCTTCACCAATCGACTGCCACCAAAGTTGCGCCATCTTCGGATAATCAGGAACATTAGTACCGGTAGGAGTCCATGCAACACGGGCGGGACTGCGGTAGAATTCTACCAAACCGCCTAGTTTTGGAGCCCGTTCAGTATACGATTTGTGTCGAATATCGCTGTCGCGGATAAATGTAAGCCCTACATGGGATTTTTTAAGTGACGTTGTTTTACAAACACAGAATTGAGCGTAAAGCCATGCAGCCTTACGACGTTGCAGAGGAGTACTTTTAAAGAAGGTCCATGACCCGCAATCCTGATATCCTAACTTCATTCCATTCCTCCAGTAAGCACCGTGAGGGGAAGGGGCGACACGCCATTTTGGGGTTCCATCCTTGTTAACTACCTTTGAACCCTCCTCAAACATATTTGGAACGAATGAAGAATACCAGAATATTTGCTGCGCTACATTACCCTTGGTCAGGTAAGGCAGATATGTATAAAAATCCATTCCTCTGGTGCCCGGAGCTGCGTATTTATCAAGCCATTCAATATATTTACGAAGGGCATATTTGGCAGCAGGACCATTGACATCTCCGCCACGACAGACGCTGGAACCGACAGGACGGTCGTTTTTGTCAACAGCAATACCCCAGTCATCGACAGGTTTTCCGTTTGGAATACCCACATCACCGTTTCCGGCCATGGATAACCATGCATCAGTGAAACGCCATCCAAGATCCGGAGCTTTCTTGCCATAATCATTATGACCGTAAACTTTTATTCCATCTATCTCTTTAATATGATTAGTAAAAAATTCGGCAATATCTTCATAAGCAGACCAGTTTACAGGCACGCCTAAATTGTATCCGTAAATTTTTTTAAATTTTGCTTTGAAATCCGGCCGGTTGAACCAGTCGTAGCGGAACCAGTAAAGGTTTACGAACTGCTGATCAGGCAGTTGATAAAGCTTGCCGTCAGGACCAGTTGTAAATGATTTACCCATAAAATCATCGATATCAAGTGTTGGTAGAGTAACGTCTTTACCCTCTCCTTTCATAAAATCCTCTAAAACAACGATATAAGGATAGCGCCAGTGCGTTCCTATAAGGTCGGAGTCATTTACCCATCCATCATAAATATTGTTCCCTGACTGCCACTGGGTCTGAAGCTTTTCAATAACATCTCCTTCCTGAATCAGATCATGAGTTACTTCAATCCCTGTAATTTCATAAAAAGCCTTTGCAAGAGTTCTTGACTCATATTCATGTGTCGGGATTGTCTCTGATACGACTTTAATTTCCATACCGCTGAATGGCTCGGATGCCTTAATGAACCATTCCATCTCTTTCATTTGTTGCTCTCTGCTCAAGGTAGACGGTTGGAACTCCGTATCAATCCATTTGTTTGCAGCCTCTACGGGATCAACCTTTTTTTTACAGCTTGTTAAAACAGCAATAGCCATAATTAAAATAAAACAAAAACACAATATCTTAGTTAATCGGTTAATGATCATTTCAGCTCCTCCTTAATTTGAATTTATAATAGTTATTATGATCCTCTTTTGAATTCTGCTATTCTGATGTATTTACAAAAAAATCCAATATTACAATTCTTAAAATTAAAATTCATCACAATAAATTAAGTTACAGAAATTAATACATCAGAAAGCGAAAATTTTTTACAGGATCAAAATTTCAAATTTATCAGTTACTGACGGCATCACCTCCTTATAGTTTTATCCGAAGCGCATAATAAAAATAATCCAGATAATTGAAATTAATAAAGCAAACCACAAGCTGAGCTCAATCAATCCCATCCATGCGATATGAATATACGCACTACCGAGAAGGCCAATGAAAAATCTGTCACCGCGGGTAGTAGGTATAGGTAAAAATCCTTTTCTGGCAACCGATGGAGAAATAAAATCCCAAATTCCCATAGCTACCAACATTAATGCAATGGCAATGAATATCCCAGCTGTAACAGGTGTCCAATACATCCATTCAAAATTCATCATTAACTCCTCTTTATACACGACCAAGAGCGAAACCCTTCGCCAAATGATCTCTTACAAACCAGATTACCAGCGCTCCAGGTACAATGGTAAGTACTCCTGCAGCAGCCATAAGACCCCAGTCAAGTCCGGTTGAACTGATTGTTCTTGTCATAACAGCACCTATAGGTTTAGCGTTGGTCACAGTCAATGTTCTGGCGAACAGCAACTCCACCCAGCTAAACATAAAACAGAAAAACGCTGTAACACCTACTCCTGCACGTATTAAAGGAATAAATACCATAATAAAAAATCTGGGCATACTGTATCCGTCTATAAAAGCCATCTCATCAATTTCGCGGGGAATGCCTGACATAAAGCCTTCCAATATCCATACAGCCAAAGGTACATTAAACAAGCAATGTGCCAATGCGACAGCTATATGAGTATCTATCAGATTTATACTCGAATATAGTTGGAAAAATGGCAGAAGAAAAACAGCAGCAGGCGCCATTCGGTTGCTTAAAAGCCAGAAAAAAATATGTTTATCACCTCTGAAACTGTAACGTGAAAATGCATAAGCAGCAGGAAGTGCTACAGTTAGTGATATCACTGTATTTATTATGACATAAATTATAGAATTTATAAAACCCGAATACCATGACTCGTCGGTAAAAATCCTTATATAATTCTTCCATGTAGGATCAGTAGGATAAAGAGTTAGACTGCCGAGAATATCCGCATTCGATCTTAGGGACATATTTAGTATCCAATAGATTGGAAGGAATAAAAGAATAAAATAAATACCCAATACATAACTTCTTTTTTTCATTTGTTAGTTCCTTTTCCAACGTTTTGAAGTACTTGATAAAATATAAAACATAACAACAGAATAATCAGAAAATAGATTAAGGAGAATGCCGCAGCCGGCCCAAGATCAAATTGACCGGTGGCAAATTTTACAAGATAAATAGACAGGAAGGTAGTTGAATTACCCGGGCCGCCTCCGGTAAGAACATAAGGTTCTGCGTATATTAAAAAGCTATCCATAAAGCGGAGAAGTAATGCTATTGTCAGTACACCACGCATTTTGGGAAGTTGTATATAGAAAAAGGTAGCCCAGGGAGATGCCCCGTCAATTTTAGCAGCCTGAAAGTATACTTCGGGAATCGCCCTCAACCCTGCATAGGCGAGCAAAGCCACAAGAGGCGTCCAGTGCCAAACTTCCATAAGCATTAAGGTTATCCAGGCGTCAAGAGGACTTTTGGTATGATCAAAAGCAATACCCAAAAGGCTATTAATACTAGCTCCTAAAAGCCCGATGTCGGGCCGAGTGAATATAATCCACATATAACCTATAGTATTCCATGGTATAAGGAGCGGAAGCGCTAACACCACTAAACTAAATGATACTCCCCACCCTTTTTTTGGCATGGCAAGGGCAATTAAAATACCAAGCGGTATTTCAATCAGCAATACAAGTCCGGAAAACAGGAACTGACGCCATAATGCATCGTGAAGACGGTAATCATTCAGGACTTTCTTAAACCATTCCATGCCTACAAATACGCTTTCTCCCGGAGCAAGAATATCCTGGACAGAATAATTAACAACTGTCATTAAAGGTATAACAGCGCTGAATGCGACAAACACTAAAACCGGTAAGACCAAAAACCACGCGCGGTTATTGTCCCATTTATTCATGATGCCACTCCTTATTTTGTGAGAGCTTGTTTCAGTAGATCAGTTTATATTTATTAATTCCCCTAAATTAAATATTATTAAATAGTTTAACTCCTATTACTCAACAAATCTCTCTAAAGGGGGACTTTAAAATATAAAGCCCCCCTTCGAGGGATTTGGAGGAGTCTAAAGTAATAAGAAACCCTTTGTCAACATCCCCATTAAAATCGGCTTTTAGAAATTATGATCTCTATTTGTTTCCTGAATAATCTACTACACTAGTCTGCCGTCGGAATATAATCTGATCCACTGCGGCGGAAATAAAAGCCATGTCTTGCCTTCAGAAACAGGTACTCCTTCGGGAAGCTTGGCCTGCAAGGTCTTTCCTGCCATAGTCAAAGTTACAATCTTATAGCTGCCCAGATCCTCGATTGCTTTAATGTCAGCAGGTACTCCATTTTTCACAGGATCTGAATATAACTCCAGATATTTTGGACGTATACCGAGTTCTAATTTTCCCTTTGCCTTCTGGCCCAATTCTGCCGTTTTTTGGTCCAGTAGAATAGATGTGTCGTTAAAATATGCTTTATTTCCATCAATTTTACAGCTAAGAAAGTTCATACCAGGACTACCAATAAAATAACCTACAAAAGTATGCTCCGGCTTTTCCACAAGATCTTGAGGTGTACCTATCTGCACAATTTCTCCATCATACATGACCACTACTTTATCAGCAAAGGTTAAAGCTTCCGTTTGATCATGGGTTACATATATCAAAGTGAGTTTCAACTGTTCATGGATCTCTTTTAGTTTACGTCTAAGATGCCATTTGAGATGCGGATCAATTACTGTCAACGGCTCATCGAATAATATTGCAGCTACATCGCTCCTTACTAATCCTCGTCCTAATGATATTTTTTGCTTGGCGTCCGCTGATAGTCCTGCTGCTTTCTTCATCAAAAACGGCGATAATTCCAGTATCTCGGCAATTTCATGAACCCGCTTGGAAATCTCATTTTTTTTGACGCCGCGATTTTTTAAAGGAAAAGCTAAATTATTAAAAACCGTCATAGTATCGTATAAAACAGGAAACTGAAAAACCTGGGCAATATTTCGTTTTTCCGGAGGCAATGGTGTTACATCACTTTCATCATAAAAAATCTGCCCTGTTGTAGGTATAACAAGCCCTGAAATGATATTCAATAGAGTAGTTTTACCGCATCCGGAAGGGCCGAGCAAAGCGTATGCGCCTCCATTATCCCAAATATTATCTATTTTTTTTATTGCGAAGTCCGCTTCATTTTGCGGATTACTTAAATAAGAATGCGTAATTTTTTTTAAATATATGCGCGCCATTATAATCTCCTGGAGCTTTCATTTTGAAATGGTGACGCAATTAAATTCTCGTTTTTATCGAAGACAAAAATAGAATAAGGGTCTATATAAATTTTTATTTCCAAATTAATAGGTCTGGTATGAATGCCGTCTTCCTGTAATACAAGATTGAAATCTCCATGTTTGACATGAATAAATGTTTCCGATCCGTTTAATTCTGCTAATTCGACTTTTACTTTTATTTCAACATCATTGTCGCTTTTCCTGAATAAATTTAAATGATTTGGGCGTATGCCGAAAATAAATTCCCCGTTAGATAATGTCTGGAGATGAGCAGTAAGAGGAATATTTATATCAAGCCCAATCTTAGCAGTCTTTTGATCTACAATCGCATTCAGATAATTAATTGGCGGATCGCTGAATATCTGAGCGGTTTTAAGTGTTGCAGGATTATGATACACGCTGGAAGTAGGTCCAGTCTGCAATACTATTCCCTCATCAATGACTATGATATTACCTCCGATAATAAGTGCTTCCGTAGGTTCACTAGTAGTGTATACAACGATAGCATCACGTTGTTTGAAAATATCCTGAAGTTCTACTTGAAGCTCTTCGCGGAGTTTATAATCAAGATTGACCAGAGGCTCATCCAACAACAACAAGTCGGCATCTGATACAAGTGATCTGGCAATTGCAGTTCGCTGTTGCTGGCCACCGCTTAATTCCGACGGCAGACGGTCAAGCAGATCTTCTATATGAAGCATGGATGCCGTTTCCAGTACTTTCTGATCAATCTCCTCATGGTTCATCCCACTCATGATAAGTGGTGAAGCGATATTTTTGTAAATATTCATAGAAGGATAGTTTATAAACTGCTGGTATACCATTGCAACGTTTCTTTTGCGAACAGATAAACCGGTAACATCGATATCGTTCATGTAAATGGAGCCTAAAGTTGGTTTATCCAAGCCAGCCATTAAACGAAGGAGTGAAGTTTTACCTGCTAATGTATGGCCTAAAATTACATTGGTAGTACCTGACGCAAGTTCCAAACTAATATTGTTTATATGGACTTCGCGTCCTACCTTTCTGGTTATAGAGTCCAGTAAAATACTCATTACTATTGCCTTTAGTTATAAGGATTTCAGACCGATTTTCTATGAATAATGCTTTGTATCAAAAAACAAAATATTACACCCGAAATTAAAAATTTCATTATTACTCACAGTTCAATCAAAGCTTCACTATGTAAATTTAATTTCTTAACAAATTAAATTTTAATAAAATTCTGAAAGGATATTTTTATCGTTTTAATTTTTCAGTCCCCAGTCAGGATAAATTGCTAACAAGGAAGTCAGAATAATTTATGATATTATAGACAGTATTTTTTATATTTTTATGTTCTTCAAAGGTTGAGTAGGAGATGAAGCATAACTGCACACCCTATCCTTACCTGTTAATTCCTACTTTTAAAACTTCTCAAAAATGTGGGAAAATAAAAGGTACGAAACTGTAATGGCAAATAACAATTATATTTAACTATAACAAATTAAATATCACCACATTTATCAGTAAAATAAATTTTCAAAATTGCAATATAAAATATGAGGAAATATTTATTTTTTCAAATACCAAACATGATTTCATCTTTAAAATTAAAATATTTTTATAAAATTTGTTTATAGATGTCAAGATAAAATCCTTAATTTTATCAAAAAATTTTCAAAAACGAAATTTTATCAACATTTTTTCAATTTTTTATCAATTTTTGAAAATTTTTTCATTTAAAAATAGTTATTAATGAAATTTAAAATACTGCATTTGTATCAAAGTTTACCTGTATTGATGCTGTCAATTTCAATTTTACTTTCAATGTAGTTGTCAGGACACGCAACATGAAGGTTGACATCTGTATCAGCCATCAACTCTCTGATCTTGGCGGGTGGTTGAATATCGGTAAAAAGCGCGTCAATATCGGTTATCTTACCTAAACGAACCATTGCATTGCGTCCGAATTTAGTATGGTCTGTAGCTAAAAACACTTTTCGAGAATTTTCAATAATAGCACGTGCCACTCTCACTTCTCTGTAATCAAAGTCTAAAAGTACGCCATCCTCATCTATCCCACTTATTCCGATAATACCATAATCAACTTTAAATTGCTGAATGAAATCAATAGTTGCTTCTCCGATTACACCCTGATCCCTACTGCGAACTAATCCACCAGTGATTATAACTTCAAAATTCTCATTATTGCTTAATATGAATGCTATATTCAGATTATTTGTGATCACTCGCATTTGCTTATGATAACGTAAAGCCTTTGCAATTTCTTCATTGGTTGTGCCAATATTAATAAAAAGCGAAGCATGGTCCGGTATATACTGGGCAACCATTTTTGCAATCAATTGTTTTTCACGTAAACAGAGTACCTGTCTGTCAGTATATGCGACATTTTCTGTAGTTAAGGGTAAGCCAGTTCCGCCGTGATAGCGGTATAACCAGCCTTTTTTACTTAATAAGTTTATATCGCTACGGATTGTTTGCGGGGTCACATTACATAACTTTGCCAATGTTTCTATAGGCATGAATCCCTGTTCTCTGACTAATTTTAGTATTTGCTCATGCCTTTTAAATACAGGACCTTTTTTTTTGTCAGATTTAAAATTATCGTTCATTATTCTAAATACCTTAATGATTTTCCTTATTTTAATTATTGTTTTATTTGAAAAATGAAAATATTCCTAATAAATTTTGTTTTTTGAAAATTATTGATGACAAATACAGTATTATCAATAAAATATGAGTATAAAAAGTAAGCAATAATTAGCACATCAAAAATTTATGCTTGTCTATTTATATCTTTAATTATTCGAAAATATATTACAAGCAAAATAATATCAAAAACTATAACAAATACCTTATATTTGATTTCTTAGAAAAGAATTAAATGACTTTTAAATTAAATAAAAATAACAATTAGTTATCCATGTCTGAAAAAATAAAATCCGGTATATTAGAAACCCAAGTATTGATAATAGGTGGAGGCGTGACAGGTACGGGGCTTGCACGGGATTTGGCTTTACGGGGTTTAAACACAATTTTAGTAGAGAGAAAGGATATAAATGCAGGAGCTTCAGGAGCAAATCACGGCCTTTTGCATAGTGGTGCAAGATATATAGCAATAGATAGCGAAGCAGCGAAAGAATGCAGAGAAGAAAATGATATTTTAAAACATATTGCCCCTCACTGCATAGAGGATACAGGGGGATTATTTATAGCAGTAGAAGGGGATGACGAATCTTATATTGCGGACTTCCCGGATATGTGCGTAAAATGCGGAATTTCTACGCAGGCTATGCATATTAAAGATGTTTTGGAAATGGAACCGGTTTTATCTGATAAGGTAATTGCCGCTTATTTTGTAAATGATGCTTCTATTGATCCGTTTAGAATTTCTCTGGAGAATATTTCACATGCAAAGTTATTAGGCAGTCAGTATCTTAAGGATATGGAAGTTATTGAATTCGATTACAACAAAGGAAAAATACATTCAACTGTTGTTCGAAACAAGCATACAGGAGAAAAAATAACAATAAAAGCAGACATTATTGTGAATGCATCAGGCGCATGGACGAACCATGTTGCCATGTTAGCTAATATTCCTATTAGCACTATTTATTCCAAGGGCACTCTTTTAGTAACTAATACACGACTTGCCTTTCGCGTGATTAATCGTCTAAGAAAAGCCGCTGATTGTGATATCATGGTTCCAGGCGGTACGGCCTCAATCCTCGGCACAACCTCTATTCGTATTTCCTCACCGGATGAAACAAATACCACTGTTAAGGAAGTAAACCAGATTGTAGAAGGCTTAGCACAGATGGTTCCCATGGCTGAGACAGCCCGTTACATCCGTGCCTTTTCCGGAGTCAGGCCCCTTGTGAGTACTCAATCGGAAGAAGACGACCGCCAAGTCAGCCGGGGATTCGTGCTCATTGATCATAAAGAAAATGGCATCGAAAATTTTATCACGATAACAGGCGGCAAACTCACTACATACCGACTTATGGCTGAAAAAACAGGAGATCTTGTCTGCAAACGCTTATCAATGTCAACTCCATGCAAGACCAGAACAGAACCATTACCGGCCACACAATATGGGAAGTGGACTATTCCGGGAACAGCGCCAAAAATATGGAGTGTTGAATGTGATGCAAATGATGCTATCATTTGTGAATGTGAAATGGTGCCTAAGAGCGCAATAAACGAAATAATTTCATCAATAGAAGAACATAAAGGTCTGTTAAGTCTCAAAGCAATCGGACTAAGAAGCAGACTGGGTAAAGGTCCATGTCAGGGTACTTTTTGTAGTGTTAGGCTAGCGGCCTATTTATATGATCAATGCAAATTAGAATCAGATAAAGGTATTTTTCAATTAAAAGATTTTTTAAATGAACGCTGGTTAGGCCAGCATGTATTATTCTGGGATCTTCCACTAATTCAATCAGAACTCATGGAAGCCATACACTGCGGCCTTTTTAATATCGAAATTGCTTCAAAATTATAGAAGATATAAAAAAATAAAAATGTCTGATACAAGTATTAATTCTGAACTCATTGTAATAGGTGCCGGTATTGCCGGTATGGCTGCTGCAATCTTCGCAGTCACACAGGGAATATCCACTGTACTTGTCGGTATGCCAAATACGATCCGGTTTGCATCAGGACTTCTCGACCTGATGGCTGTATATCCTGTATCAGAACAGAAATGCTGGGAAAATCCATGGGAAGTAATTCAAATATTGAGACAAGAGTCATCCAAACATCCCTATTCCGGTATCACTGACGATGAAATTAAAGACAGTATGGATAAATTCATATCATTTTTAACTGATGCCGGCATCCCGTATTTTCATCAGGCAAACCGTAACCTCAATATAGTTACATCAATAGGTACAATTAAAACGACTTACGCGATTCCTCAAAGTATGTGGAACGGAATACAGGCATTAGAAAATAAAGATGACTGTCTTTTAGTGGATTTTTACGGATTTAAGGGATACAGTGCTCTGCAAATCAAGGAGACCAATAAAAACAAATGGCCTATGCTGCGTACAAGGAGCGTCAGTTTCCCGGGGATTTCAGGTGATTTATACGCTGAATCATTGGCAAAAGAACTTGATTTTCCGGAAGCAAGGAAAAGACTTATAGAAAATATACTACCTCATATAGATAATTCCCGGGCATTAGGACTTCCCCCAATTTTAGGGATCCACCGGACTAAAGAAGCAATCGCTGATCTTGAAAAAAATATTGGAATCCCGGTATTTGAGATACCCGGGTTGCCGCCGTCCATTCCCGGTCTTCGAATTAAAACAGCGCTCGAGAATGAACTTCCAAAACATGGCGGATTAACAATTTTTCAGCAATCGGTATTAAAAGCGCGATGGATTCAAAAGGAAGGATTTACTTTTGAAATCGGCCAGCAGAATCAGATCAGGACAATAGTTAAGTCAAAGGGAGCGATTCTGGCTACGGGCCGTTTTTTAGGTAAAGGTCTATATGCTGACAGAAAAGCTATTCGTGAGACTATTTTCGACTTGCCTGTTTATCAGCCTGAGGATCGTTCAAAATGGCATAATAATGAGTTGTTTGATCCCAGAGGGCATTCAATTAATCTTTCCGGGCTGGAGATCGATGAATTATTCAGGCCAATAGACAAACAAGGCAGGCCGGCTTTTAAAAGATTATTCGCAGCTGGTTCCATTCTGGCTCATCAGGACTGGACGAGGATGAAATGCGGAGCAGGTCTCTCAATTGCCAGTGCATATAAAGCTGTAAAATCATTTTTGCAGAATATAAATTCATAAATAATAAATAAATTTGTCTAAAATTCCAAAGCAAGTCGCTGTGGGACAACAGGACAATAATAACAAGAATAAAAGAAGTGACTATTTTTAAAATAACATTATATTTATCCATTTGCATCTGTATATCAGGAACTGTCTATAGAATTGTAAAGTGGTTCGTGCAAAAGACCGATCTGCGGGAAATGTATTCTATAAAAAAAGTAAAAAAAAATTCAACAGTCCTGAAAGATATCGCAACAAGCTTCTTCAATATAAGGCTTTTAAAGGCAATCAAAGTATTGCTGATAGATATTCCGTTTCAGACC
>CAZVYR010000057.1:0-15172 GCA_964631555.1 uncultured Leptospirales bacterium | reverse complement strand
TGCTAAGTTCTTCGTTGGCCGATATACTATGTTCAATTTTATGATTCGTTTTTAATTAAAAGTTATTGTTCCCATTCAACTAATCAATATTATCGTTTTTTTGTAAGAGGTATTTAGTTTTCGTTATTATTTAATAATTCGGTTATTTAATTAAATATTCATTCATAAGAACCTGCCGGATCAGGTTGATATGGTCCAGCGGCACGGCACCGGTTTTAATATAATCGTTGTATTATTATTGCGATTATGTTTTTCTCTTTCCGCCTGTGTGCAATCTGATGAATATTTACTGAAGCTATGGTTTATTAAATAATGGGCGGGAGAACCTGTTTTTTTTTATATTTTGATTGAATTTCTTTTAATGCCCTGAAATCAAATACCCAATTTATACCGAAAGTGGCGGCAAATGCGACAGCCCCGGGGTTATACTTTGGCTAAACTTATTTAAAAGGGGCTTTGTAGTTATTACCGGCTTTCTTTTTTGGAATACTAATTAAAATTAAAAAAATATAAATATTATTTAAGGAGGATTATAAATGGCTAAGCTTGACGCAACTAAGTTAGCTGATTGGCAAATTGCCGAAGAATGTGAAAAAGACATGAAAACTGTTAAGCAACTAGCTGAGGGATTGGGTATTAAAGATGATGAATTAATTCCTCATGGTCATTACTATGGCAAAGTTGATTTTGAAGCAGTATTGGAGAGACTAAAGGACAAACCTGATGGCAAATATATTGATGTAACTGCTATTACTCCTACACCTCTCGGAGAAGGGAAAAGTACTTCTACCATGGGGCTGGTTCAGGGCATGGGTAAACGCGGAAAGAGAGTTACAGGCGCTATCCGTCAGCCATCCGGCGGGCCTACTATGAATATCAAAGGCAGTGCTGCCGGCGGCGGCCTGGCACAGTGTATTCCTCTTACACCTTTCTCACTAGGTCTTACTGGTGATATCAACGATATTATGAATGCTCATAACCTTGCGATGGTTGCTCTTACTTCAAGGATGCAGCATGAATATAACTATGATGATGCCATGCTGACTACGAAAAAATTAAAACGCCTCGATATTGACCACAGAACCGTTGAAATGAAGTGGATCATTGATTTTTGCGCTCAGGCTTTGAGAAATATAAATATTGGTCTTGGCGGCAAGATGGACGGTTTTATGATGCAGTCCGGTTTCGCGATTGCAGTCAGTTCAGAGCTTATGGCTATTCTTGCTGTCGCGTCAAGCCTGAAAGATATGAGAGAGAGAATCGGGAAGATCGTTGTAGCGTATAGCAAAAAAGGCGAGCCTGTAACAACTGCAGACCTTGAAGTGGACGGTGCAATGACAGCATGGATGCTTAATGCGATTAATCCTAACCTGATGCAAAGTCTTGAAGGCCAGCCGGTTTTTGTACACGCAGGCCCATTTGCCAACATTGCTATAGGCCAGTCTTCGATCGTTGCTGACAGGCTTGCTCTTAAATTAAGCGATTATCATATCACTGAAAGCGGATTCGGTGCTGATATTGGTTTTGAGAAATTCTGGAACCTGAAATGCCGTTTCAGCGGGTTGAAACCTCATTGTGCTGTTGTTGTCGCAACTGTCAGGGCACTGAAGAGCCATGGCGGCGGACCTCCTGTCCCTCCGGGCAAACCATTAGACCCGGTTTACAAAGAAGAGAATGTGGGATTGGTTGACAAGGGATGTGCCAACTTAATCAAGCATATTGAAAACGTTAAAAAAGCAGGGATTAATCCTGTTGTATGTATAAATTCTTTTTATACTGATACTAAAGCTGAGATTGAGATGATAAAGAAGAACGCTGAGGCTGCAGGCGCCAGGGTTGCTGTTTCCGAGCATTGGCTGAAAGGCGGCGATGGCGCGCTTGAGTTCACTGATGCTGTTGTTGACGCATGTAATGAACCAAACGATTTTAAATTTCTGTATGAGCTTGATATGCCGCTGGGCAAAAGGATCGAAACCATTGCTAAAGAAGTATACGGTGCAGACGGTGTAAGTTATACTCCTGAGGCTGAATCAAAACTGAAAAAGATGGAAAAGGATCCTGATATTTCGATGCTGGGTACATGTATGGTTAAAACACATCTCAGTCTTTCACATGACCCGACTCTTAAAGGCGCGCCAAAGGGGTGGACATTACCCGTACGCGATATTTTAACTTATAAGGGTGCCGGTTTTGTTGTTCCTGTTGCAGGTACAATCAGTCTTATGCCGGGTACTGCGTCTGATCCTGCTTACAGAAGGATAGATGTAGATGTTAAGAGAAGAAAGGTTACAGGATTGTTTTAAATTACTTTAGTAATAGTTTAATTTATCTTTCCTGCCTGGCTTTCCTAATGGAATGAGCCGGGCAGGGAAGTATACAAACTTATGAAATTAAATATATTTTGATTTATTTTAAATAATAAGAATAATCAAAAGCAAATATAATTTACCGGAATAGTTCTAAGATGAGTTACGTTATTGCTTTAGCAGGAAAGGGCGGAGTAGGGAAGACAACAACGGCTGCCCTGACAGTAAAATATTTACTTAAACACGGAAAAACGCCGCTGCTTGCGGTTGATGCTGATCCTAACTCCAATTTTTCAGAATCAATCGGGATAAATATAGAAGAAACTATCGGAAGCGTATTAGCTGATTTTTTAAGGAGCAGAGGCGATATTCCCAGGGGGATGACAAAACAGGCTTTTCTCGATATGAAGCTGCATCAGATATTGAAAGAAAGTAAAGATATCGATATGCTCGTAATGGGATGTCCTGAGGGCCCTGGCTGTTATTGTGCTGCAAATTCAATGCTTAAGAGTTATTTTGATGATCTTGCTAAAAATTATGGTTATATAGTGATTGATAATGAAGCCGGAATGGAACATTTCAGCAGAAAGACCAATACAAAAATTGACCTGCTTATAATATGTTCTAATTATTCGCTAAAGGGGATTAAAACGGCAAAACGGCTTTCGGATATAGTTGATGATCTAGGGCTTGAGGTTGAGGAACGTATTTTATTGGTAAATCAGACGCCTGAAACAATTGATAACGCTTTGATAGAAGAAATTGAGAGAACCGGTCTTCCGTATAAGGGAAATGTTGTTGCTGATAATTTTATTGAAGAATTTGAAATAAGCGGGAAGGCTTTAACTGAAATACCTGACGAATCCAGGGCTTTTCAAAGCATAGAATCTATTTTAAACAGTTATCTGGATAATAATTAGCTGTTTTAAGAAATAAATAATTTATGACAAATAAATATTTGGAAATATAATAAATTTGTAATAATTTTAAAATAGGAGGATTTAATGTCTGCAAAAATTATTAGTGGTAAGGATGTTGCTGCGGAAATTAGGGAAGAATTAAAAAAGGAAGTTGAGGAGTTAAAAAGTAAACATAACGTTCAGCCAGGCCTGGTTACAATACTGGTTGGTGAAAACCCGGCGTCGCAGAGCTATGTAACTGCCAAAGGCAAAACTGCCAAAGAACTTGGTTTTTATTCTATACAGGATACTCAGAGCGCTGATATTACGGAAGAAACTCTCCTGGGTTTAGTGGAAAAATATAATAAGGATCCCAAAATCCACGGTATTTTAGTCCAGTTGCCTCTGCCGAAACATATAAATGAGAATAAGATATTATACGCAATAGATCCTGATAAGGATGTTGACGGCTTTCATCCGGTTAATGTGGGCAAATTGATGATTGGTGAAGGCAGATATTATCCCTGTACACCTTATGGGATTCAGCAGCTTCTTGTCAGATCAGGTGTTAAGACAGAAGGTGCTGAAGTCGTGGTCGTAGGTAGAAGTAATATAGTAGGCAAGCCGATTTCAATGATGATGGTTCAGAAAAAGGAAGGGGCAAATTCCACAGTTACCATGTGTCATACCAGAACCAGGGACATGAAAGCCCATACTTTAAGAGCTGATATTTTAATCGTGGCTGCAGGAGCACCCAAAGCAGTGACAGCCGATATGGTAAAAGAAGGCGCCGTTGTTATCGATGTTGGCGTAAACAGAATAGGAATGACTCCGGAAGGGAAAGCAAAACTGGCCGGTGATGTTGATTTTGATACAGTTAAGGAAAAGGCCAGCCTGATTACCCCGGTTCCTGGTGGAGTAGGACCCATGACAATAACTATGCTTATGCTGAATACGGTAAAAGCTGCCAAGTTTGCTGCCGGCTTGGAAAAATAAGTATAAATTTAAAGAAACAATAAAAAGCGGTAAGACAGATCGTTAATAATTGTTTTTCAGAAGTCATCCAATCCGCCCGCAGGGCGGATAAACCATGTAAAAGAAACTTAGATACCAAAAATATGTAGTTTAAAATTCAAGTTTCTTAGAAGGTAAAGGAAGTTAATCTATAAAAAGAAAGACTCCTTCGATCAGGTCTCACTGAGAAGGTTTCACTTCCGGTAAGTTGTTTGAAGGAGTATCTTTTGAATAAGGTTTTTTATATTAAAAACAAGAATATTAATGTCGTATGATGCGGTTTCCTGATAATCATAGAAAATGTTATCCGGAAAAGTCAGAACTGTATGGGAATAATATCATCTAAATTATACGACTATAAAATATATCCAATGAATTAAAACATTGGTCAATCCAATAAGGAGGCTATATGGAGTACAAAGAAATAGAAAAAAAAGATTTTTCCGGAAAAACCGTAAAGATTCTTGGTGAGACTTATGATCCCGGTGAACCTGAATGTATCGGTTGCGGAGAGGATCTTGGGTGGAGATCAAAGTTCAAAACAAAGGAAGAAAAATTAAAATACCTGAAAAGTGCCGAAAGATACTGGTATAGCAAAGAATGGTTTGGAAGTGAGAAGCGAAAATAATCAGTAAATATTATAGATAATAGACCAATCAATAGCGAATAAAAAATTAATTTAGGAGAATAAGACTTATGGCTTTTGACATACCAAAGATCAATTACACGGGGAAGATCAGGGAAATAATACTTGGTAAAGGCGATAAGAGCGTTACGGTTGGAGGAGAGTCAGCTTATCCGTTTTACTTATTTGAGGGCAGTATGCCGCATACTCCCAGGATTGCCATGGAAGTCTTTGATTACGAACCTGACGATTGGGCTCCTGCAGCAGTAGAACCTTTTAAGGATGTTATTGGAGATCCAGCAGCCTGGGCAAAGAAAAACGTAGAAGTTTACGGCGCGGAAATGATTGCTCTTCAGCTTAGGAGTATTGATCCGAATGGCCTGAATCGATCTACTGATGAGGCTGTAAAAGTTGCAGGGAGTGTGATCGAAGCTGTCGATGTTCCGCTAATATTGTGGGGGGTCGCGAATGATGAAAGAGACACTGAAGTATTAAGAGCAATCTCGGAGAAATTTGCGGATAAAAATTTAATAATAGGCCCTGTTGAGGAAGGAGATTATAAGCAAATCGGCGCTGGTGCCATTGCATATAATCATGTAGCTATAGCATCCAGTCCAATAGATGTTAACCTTGCAAAACAGCTTAATATCTTACTAGGTAACCTTGGAGTGCCGGACAACCGTTTAATTATCAATCCTACTACAGGTGCTCTTGGCTACGGCCTTGAATACAGCTATTCCGTAATAGAGAGAATAAGAATGGCTGCATTGGCCCAGCAGGATGAAAAACTACAGTACCCATTAATTTGTAATCTCGGCCTTGAGGCCTGGAAAATGAAGGAAGCTAAGCTTACTGAGGAAGAAGCTCCGAATCTTGGAGATGCCACAAAGCGTGGAATTATGATTGAATGTGTAACTGCAATGAGTCTTCTCTTAGCTGGCGCTGATGTTTTGATTATGCGTCACCCGGATTCGGTAAAATTAATTAGATCAATGATAACAAAACTTACTGCTTCCGAATAATTTTTTTTAATAAATTTTGGAGGATAAATAGATGTCTGAAAATAAACCAATAAGTGTAGATAGTGCAAGTCTTGAGTTGTATGAAAAAGCAAAAAGCGACGGCTGCATTACTGTTTTTGACAGGGCAGCGGATATGAAGCCATGCCCTATCGGTGCAGAGGGCAGTTGTTGCAAGAATTGTGCTATGGGGCCGTGCCGCGTGCCTTTACCAAAGAAGGAAGGTGCTGAGCAGAAGGTAGGTCTTTGCGGAGCCACAGCTTCAACAATAGCTGCAAGAAACTTTATCAGGATGATTGCAGGCGGTGCTGCTGCACACTCTGATCATGGCAGGGGTGTTGCTGAAACTTTTCTTGCTATGGCCAAAGGCGAAGTGGAAGGTTATAAAATAAAAGATTATCAGAAAATGTATCAGCTTGCAATGGATTTAGGTATAGATATTGAAGGAAAGGACGATAAGGACATTGCAATCGAAGTTGGTGAAAAGGCAGTCGCCGAATTCGGAAAGCAGAGGGGGCCTGTTGCTCTTGTAGGAAAAGCACCGAAAAAAAGATATGAAATTTGGGAGAAAGCAGGGGTTCTCCCCAGGGGAATTGACAGAGAAATAGTAGAAATAATGCACAGGACTCATATGGGAGTTGACCAGGACTACAAGTCGCTAATGAAGCAGGGTGTCAGAGCATCGATTGGTGACGGTTGGGGAGGTTCATCATTAGCTACAGATCTTCAGGATATCATGTTCGGAGTTCCTGTCCCTGTAATCAGCGAAGCAAATTTGGGTGTACTTAAGGAAGATGAAGTAAATATAATAGTACATGGACATGAACCGCTTCTTTCTGAGATGGTAGTGCTTGCAACGCAGGATCCGGAGATGATCAACTATGCTAAGTCAATAGGCGCTAAGGGTATCAATCTTGCCGGAATGTGTTGTACTGCAAACGAGGTTTTGATGAGGCATGGGATACCGTTGGCAGGTAATTTTTTACAACAGGAGCTTGCAATAGTAACAGGCGCGGTTGATTCTATGGTTGTTGATGTTCAGTGCATAATGCAATCGCTGGTAAGTGTGGCCAGTTGTTACCACACGAAAATAATTACAACTAATCCGAAAGCCAACATCACCAATGCAACAAGAATAGAATTTAATGAACATAAAGCGCTAGAGTCGGCAAAAGAGATAGTTAAAACCAGCATTGATAATTTTAAGAATCGCAAAGGTAAAGCCGTAATACCGGATAAGAAATATCCGATGATTGCGGGATTTAGTCATGAGACCATCAATTATCTGCTTGGAGGCTCGTTCAGAGCATCATATAGACCTTTAAATGAAAATATTATAAATGGCAGAATTAGAGGAATCGCAGGAGTGGTCGGATGCAATAACGCGAGAACAACTGCTGATGATCATCATTTAACACTTATAAAAGAGCTGATAAAGAATGATGTTATTGTGTTAACTACAGGCTGTAGTGCGATAACGGCTGCAAAGGAAGGGCTGATGACCCCGGAAGCTGCATATGAATACGCAGGTCCGGGTCTGAGAGAAGTTTGTGAGACAGTAGGTATTCCGCCTGTGCTGCATATGGGATCATGCGTTGACAACAGCCGCATACTAATGGCCGCAACAGCAGTAGTTCAGGATGGCGGACTGGGGGATGATATTTCCGATCTTCCTGCTGCAGGAGCTGCGCCGGAGTGGATGAGTGAAAAAGCTATTGCAATAGGTCAATATTTTGTTTCTTCCGGTGTTTATACAGTATTCAGCGGATCTGAAACATTCCCGGTATTTGGGAGTAAGGATCTAACCAAGTATCTCTTCGATGACATTGAAAAAACTTACGGTGGGAAATGGGATTTTGAAAATGATCCCATGGAAATGGCTAAGAAGATGATTGCTCACATAGATAAGAAGCGAAAAGCCCTTGGTATAGATAAGGCAAGAGAAAGGGTTCTTTTCGATATGGAAGCCAGAAGAGAGCTTGCCTGATAAATTTTTGAAAAAATATGATAATTAAGAAAACAGGAGGCAAAAAGTGTCTAAGATAATAGCTTCAGCAGGCATAAGAGGTGCATACAAGATAGTAGCTCGCGCGGAAAAAACCGTAAAGGATGCAATAGATAAATGGGGACCTAACCAGGAGGTCGCATTCCCGAACACCGGCTACTATCTTCCTATTATTTACGGCATGCTCGGCCATAAGGTCGAAAAGCTTAGTGATATGGAACATGTGCTGAATATTTGTAAGGATTTGTTACCTCCACCGGTAAAAGAAAAACACCATCTTCCTTATCTGGGCCCTGCGCTTGACGCAGGCATGGCAACTTTTTTCGCGGAGGAAATGTTTGAGGCGATCAAGTATATTGAAGACAAGAATGTGTATGTACTGGGTGAGGATGTAACGGACAGCAATTTCTGGCTGGGAGCAGCGGACGATATCATAATGAGGAAAAGAGGAGTCGAGTTCGTAGACGGCACTGCCCCGGGTTTCGCTGCAATTCTCGGTGCTCCGGAAGACCCAAAGGTAGCTGCAAAGATCGCACTTGAGCTCCAGAAGAAAAATCTTTATGTGTTCATGGGAGCAAGTACTGACGGCAGATATATGCCTGAACAGCTTATCAGCGAGGGCGTTCAGGTTGGATGGGGAACCAGGCTTGTTCCTTTCGGGCCTGAATCTTCAAGTGCTGTATTTGCGATCGGGTTTGCCACGAGAGCAGCTATGTCCTTTGGCGGTATTGATCCCGGGGATTACAGGAAGATCTTGATTTATAATAAGGACAGGATATTTGCGTTTGCACTTACATTCGGATATGTAAGTGATGACTGGTATGCAAATGGTCTTGGATGCGTTAATTATGGGTTCCCGATAATTGCGGATACCCCGATTCCCGAGATACTTCCTACAGGAGTTTGTACTTATGAACATGTTGTTTCAAATATCCCGCATGATCAGATAGTATCCAAAGCAATTGAAGTAAGAGGATTGAAGGTTACGGTTGCTGAAGTTCCGGTACCGGTTGCTTACGGACCTGCGTTTGAGGGTGAAAGGGTCAGAGGAGAAGATATTTTTCTTGAGGTAGGCGGCGGGAGGACTCCGGCTGTAGAGCTTGTTACATCTGCTGATATGAATGAAATTACAGACGGAAAGATTGAAGTAATCGGACCTGATATTAAAGATATTCAACCGGGAAGCAAACTTCCGTTAGCTATATATGTCCAGATAGCAGGCAGGCAGATGCAGGATGATTTTGAACCTATACTCGAACGGCAGATACATCATCTTGTCAATTATGCACAGGGTCTGATGCATATCGGGCAAAGGGATATCACCTGGATCAGGCTGGCCAAGCAGGCTGTGGAAAAGGGATTTACATTAAAGCATATAGGCGACATTTTACATGCCAAGCTTCACCAGGATTTCGGCTCTATATTCGACAAAGCCCAGATAACTATTTATACCGAAGAGGATAAGGTTAATGAAATATTAGCCAAGGCGAGGGATATCTACAGCAAAAGGGATGACAGGATCGCGGGAATGACAGATGAAGAAACAGAACCGTTTTATTCCTGTACGTTATGTCAGTCTTTTGCGCCGAACCATGTATGCATTGTAACCCCTGAAAGAACCGGTCTATGCGGAGCTTATAACTGGCTTGACTGCAAGGCTTCTTATGAAATAAATCCTACAGGCCCTAATCAGCCTGTTCCTAAAGGTGAAGTGATCGATGCGAGATATGGCCAATGGAAGGGTACTAATGAATTTGTTTCAAAGGCATCAAGGGGGAATGTAACGACAGTGGATGCGTACAGTATAATGAGGAATCCTATGACTTCATGCGGTTGTTTCGAGTGTATAGCAGCGCTCCTGCCGACATGCAATGGAATAATGATAGTTGACAGAGATACACCCGGAATGACTCCAAGTGGTATGAAGTTTACTACACTTGCGGGTACTGTCGGCGGAGGGAATGTCACGCCGGGATTTTTAGGTCACAGTAAGTATTATATTACAAGCAGGAAGTTTATCTCGGCTGAGGGAGGACTAAAAAGGATTGTTTGGCTTCCCAAATCCTTAAAAGAAGAGATCAGAGACCGGTTTCAGGTTCGGGCAGAAGAAGAAGGTATTTCCGATCTTCTGGACAGGATAGCAGATGAGACCGTGGCCAGTACGGAGGAAGAAGTTCTGCAATATATAACAGAAAAAGCACACCCTGCACTGACTATGGAATCAATTTTTTAGATAAATAAAGAATTGATTATCCCGCGAAGTTAGTTCAGCTTATGCCGGATCCTTCGCGGGGTAATAATGGTATTATTGTAGATTGATTTATAAATAAAGGTATTGTTAAAACCTGGCTTCGGTAAGCAAGTATTTAGCTTTCGTTGATATTCTCCTTTTCAAATTTAAAGGGGATTTCCGGAGCGTAAGGTTAGAAAGCTGGAAGGAAAAAATAAGGAGAAAAAGAAATGGGACTTACCGGAATAGAAATTTATAAATTACTTCCCCAGACCAATTGTAAGGACTGTGGTGTGCCTACATGTCTTGCGTTTGCGATGAAGCTTGCCGCAGGTCAGGCTGAACTTAGCGCGTGCCCGCATGTATCTGATGAGGCAAAGGAAAAATTATCTTCTGCGTCTGCTCCGCCGGTTATGTCTGTCACGATAGGCAGCGGCAGCGATGTTTTTAAAACAGGAGGGGAGACTGTACTTTTCAGACATGAGAAGACTTTTGTAAATCCTACAGGACTTGCAGTGCTTGTAACAGATAAAATGAGTGATGGAGACATCGATAGCAGATTGAAAAAGTATAATGAATTGCAGTATGAACGTGTCGGTCTTCATTTAAAAGCGGATCTTGTGGCAATTAAATCAGAGACAGGAGATGTTTCGGCTTTTGAGAAACTCATTAACAAGGTCAGTAATACAGTCAAAGCGGGTCTGATTTTGATGAGCGATAATGCTGATGTTTTGAAAGCAGGTGCCGGCGTATGCGCGGATAAGAAACCTCTTTTATATGCAGCTTCAAAGGATAATGTCGAGGCAGTCGGGAATATAGCAAAAGAGAGTAAATGTGCTGTAGCAGTAAAGGGCAGCAGTCTGGATGAGGTCATTGAATTGACATCCAAGCTTACTGATATGGGCCTAAAAGAAATAGTGATTGATTCCGGCTCAAGAACTTTGAGAAAAGCCTTTGAAGATCAACTGATAATAAGAAGGGCTGCTGTGAAAAATACCTTCAGGCCTTTAGGCTTTCCGACTATTACGTTACCCTGTGAAATGACAGATGACATTATGGAAGAAACCTTAATGGCATCAACTTTTATTGCCAAATACGGCGGAATTATAGTGCTTTCAGACCTCGAAGGTTATAGTCTTTTCCCATTACTTGTTCAAAGAATGAATATCTTTACAGATCCACAAAGGCCAATGGCAACGGAACAGGGAATTTATGAGTTGAATAATCCGAAAGAAGATTCACCTGTTCTCATAACTACTAATTTTTCATTAACATATTTTATAGTATCCGGTGAAATCGAAGGAAGCCGTGTTCCGACATGGCTTCTTGTACTAGATACTGAGGGACTTTCGGTCATGACAGCATGGGCAGCAGGTAAATTTTCTGCTGATCTTATTGCACCTTTTGTAAAAAAAAGCGGGCTTGAGAATAAGATAAATCATAAATCATTGGTTATTCCAGGATTTGCAGCTTCGATAAGCGGCGAACTTGAAGAGGAACTTCCAGGCTGGAAAATAACAATCGGCCCGAGAGAAGCTGCTCATATCCCTGCATTCTTAAAGGAATATAAAGTTTAATTTAGGAGGAATTATTAATGGCGGTATTAAGAATTGGAGAAAATCTTAATGTTATGTCCAAGGTTCTCGGTCCTGCGATGAAGGAAAGAAACGCAAAGCCGATACAAGAGATGGCAGAGAGAGAAGCCGAAGCGAAAGTCGATTATATTGATGTGAATATTGGACCTGCCAGAAAGGGCGGCGCTGAGATGATGGGATGGCTTGTTAAGACAATACAGGAAGTAACAGATATTCCTCTGGCACTGGATACCACTAATATGGAAGCTACAGAGGCCGGTCTGAAAGTATGCAAACAGCCTGCGTTAATAAATTCCATTTCCCTCCAGAGCTCCAGGGTTGACTTGGGATTAAAAATGGCAAAGGAATATGATGCTGACTTCATAGCACTTCTATGGAGCGATGATGGTATGCCAAGAGATGTAAATGAACGTGCAATGCATGCTGTCGATTTTATGCAGAAAGCTGCTGATATGGGCATTGGCCCGGAAAAAATGTGGTTTGATCCAATTGCTTCTCCTATATCCGTTGAGATAAACCAGGTTAAAGCCTGTGTCGAATTTATGGGTATGCTTGGTGACATCGCACCGGGTGCAAAATCTACTGTCGGCCTTTCCAATGTTTCTAACGGAGTACCGGATGAATTGAGGACATGGCTGAATATCCCATACCTTATTATGCTGGAAAAAAATGGTTTATCATCAGCTATCGTGGATGCATTTGATGATCAACTCAGGCAAGTAGTCTCAGGTGAAAAGAATAATGTATTAGATATTATTCATAAAATCATGGATGGTGAAAATGTCGATATAAATTCACTGAGCGAAGAAGAAAAAAAATACGTGAAAAGCGTTAAAGTACTTTTGGGTGAATCATTGTTTTCGCATTCATGGCTGGAGATTTAATCTGCTAATGGTTTAATTCCCCGCTGCTTGCAGCGGGGAGCTTTATTTCTTTTTTATTATTAAATAATTTATTATTAATGAGTTTGTTGGCAAAGTTCCTGTCCTTAGCAAGGTTAGAAATTAATATTCATTCAAGTGATTTATAATTTATTGTGGGTTGTCAGGTATCTTTGTTAACATTCTACTGTTTAATTAAAGTAATAATGCCTAATTAAAAATCTCACCAGAAGGATGAAAGTTGAGTTTTAAAAATAATCCGAAAAATGATGAATATTATGCTTCTGGTGTTAAACTTCCAAAACAGGATAATTATGAGATTGCATACCAGGAAGCGGCTAACGTATTCTTAAAGAGGGAGATAAAAGATATTCTTGGTTTAACAGGAATTAGGATTAACAATCATAATATCGTTATACCTTTTTTAAACAAAGAAATTATCATTTCATATCCGGATTTAAAAATATTCTATAGTAACAACAAAGATGCTGAGCTTTGGCTTAAGATATTGTTACTCCGTTATTTAGCCCGCGTTGATAATTTTATTACTACGGGTGAACTAATTACATTTAAACAGATTCCAGGAGGTCTTGCCTATTATCCGAATTTTCAAAAGAGGTCAATAATACCAATTTTAAAGACGTTTAATGGTAACTTTGAACTTTTTATATCAGCAGCAGAAAGAATTGGTGGTATTCGTTCTGATTACAGCAATTATTCGGTTTCATTTCAAATGTTTCCCGGTATTGTAATTAGTTTTAATATCTGGGAAGGCGACGAAGATGTCCCTGCCGATGGCAATGTAATTTTCGATTCATCGATAACCGATTATTTTTCATCAGAGGATGTCGTCGTTGTGTGTAATATGATAGCCGTTATGGTTATAAAGAATAAATAATAATCAATTTTTTTTTGAGATTTTACCTCAACAAATGTTTGGGTTATTCCGTTATTATTTTTTTTAGGAAGATAAATATGAAAATTGCAATTTCCGGGAAAGGTGGTGTGGGTAAAACTACATTAACCAGTCTTTTAGCTTATTATCTGGCAAATAAAGGGAAAAAAGTTATAGCAGTGGATGCTGATCCTGATGCTAATCTTGCATTAGCCCTGGGTTTCCCTGAGGATTTGGAAATTACTCCGATATCTGAAATGGGAAGCTTGGTGGAGGAGAGGACAGGGGCCAAGCCTGGTGAAAGCGGATCATTTTTTAAAATTAATCCAAAGGTTGATGATCTTCCTGAAAAATTGTGGCATGAAAAAGGAAATATTCGTTTAATGGTAATGGGAACTGTTAAGAAAGGCGGTAGCGGCTGTATTTGCCCAGAGAGCACTCTACTTAAAAATTTGATTTCACATCTCGTTCTTTACAGGGACGAAGTAGTTATTCTGGATATGGAAGCAGGAATTGAACATCTCGGCCGGGGAGTTGCTTCATCAGTAAACTTGCTGATTGTTGTTGTTGAACCCGGGAAGAGAAGCATTGAGACAGCAAAGGCTGTGAAGTCTCTTGCCAGTGATATCGGTCTTAACAATATAGTTGTTGTTGGAAATAAAATAAGAAAAAAGAGTGACGAAAATTTTATTATTGAAAATTTGAAAGGTATTGATGTAATTGGTTTTTTACCTTTTGATGATAATTTTATCGAGTCCGACATGAATGGACTTCCCGCATCTTTAAAGAACGCAGAATTAGTAGATCAATTAATGAACAGGATATCAAACTTATAAAATAAAGAATATAATAGTATAATGGTTTTATTTAAAAAATAACGGAAATATATATATTCAAGGAAATAGGTATATGTTTTTCAAAATCAGTTTATATTCAGCACTGGCTATATTCGGGATTGGAATGATTTACAGGATTTGTACCTGGTTCGCTCGAAGTGTTAATCCCGCGACTGGTGATGCCTCCTGTGTCAGGAGATTCTCCTCTGCTTTAAAGGGTATTATAGCCACAATCTTTAGCAGGAAGATAATCACCTTGTTGAAGGTGTTTATACTCGATGTTGTCTTTCAGAGACGGATACTGAAAGAAGACTTTTTAAGATGGCTCATGCATATCTGTATATTCTTTGGTTTTATGCTATTACTATTAATGCATGCACTTGAAAATATTATTTCGGTTAATATTTTTCAGAATTATTATTCCACTATAAATCCGTTTATGCTTCTGAGGGATGTATTTGGTCTGATTACAATTATAGGTATACTTATAGCTATTTACAGGAGATTCATTCTAAAAGTCCCTAGATTATCAACTAGTGCGATGGATATGTACTTAATTGTCATCATTGCTGTTATATTGCTATCTGGTATTTTTCTTGAAGGATTAAAGATAACCTCATATACGAATTATAAAAGAATGGCAGATGAGTATGGGATTGCAGCAGATGAAAACGAAGCAAAAGCCCTTGAAGCATACTGGGTTAAGAAATTTGCGGTTGTTTCACCTGATAAGGGACTAAAATTTGATGAGGAGACATTAGCTATTGGACAGGAAGCTCATAATATGAGCTGTGTTGAATGCCATTCAAATCCGAAATCAGCTTTTCTGGGTTATTCTACGGCGGTACTCATCAAGCCAGTAGCAAG
>CAZVYR010000056.1:0-15276 GCA_964631555.1 uncultured Leptospirales bacterium | reverse complement strand
GTAAGGCTGTTTTTATACATCTCCTCATCGTCAGGCATAAACACAAGATCAACCCCCGCTTTCTCAGCAAGCTTCAGATCGCGCTCAAACTCCCTTGGATAATTCTCGAAATCCCTAGCGTCATTAAACTGAATCTTATTCACGAAAATACTCATTACCTGGAAGCCGGTATGCTCTTTTGAAATATCCACAAGACTCAAATGCCCGTCATGCAAATAACCCATAGTAGGAACAAAACCAATGCTTTTCCCAGCCTTTTTCCGGCTGCTTATTATTTTTCTTGCTTCTTCAATCTTTCCGGTAGTTTTCATATTTCATATCCGTATTATATTAGAGTAGTTGTGTTTCTCCTGAAATTATGAGGATGTTCCCCCGCCTGCGGCGGGGAGCTTTATTTATCTTTAAAATATATTAAATCACACATGGTATCCTGTAAATAATTTTTATTATATATATTCTGCTATTTTTCAAACTCCGTCTTAAAACTCTGGACCGTATTAAAAGAAATATTCTTGACATTTATTCAGGAATAAATAAAAGGCATTAGGAAGATAGCTAGTGTCGCCTTCTTTTCTAGTTCAATTTGCGTTATCTGATCCAAAACGAATGCATAAGTTATACAAAGCGTTCGGCATACAATTAATAATAACAAATTTACGGAAACATTATGACAATAAAACCCAGGATTATTATACCTGTATTTGTGATTATTATACTGGGCATCATAGCTGTTATCGGATACAATATAAACGGAAGCGGCAGCCCCATACGCGTATTGTTCAAGACAAAGGGAGGTCCTGTAATATTCACGCATAAAGCTCACAGCGAAGAATACGTGGACAATTGCAAACAATGTCACCACAGCGGTGAAAGCGGCGAGGAGCCTGACAACTGGCGTTGCAGGTCCTGTCATTTTCAGGGAAGCGATATTGATTCAATCTGCGAAGACCGCCCCCCGCATAAAGAATGCATCGGGGAAAAGTGTATAACCTGTCACGAAGAAAACGGAATGGATACGGACAATTGCGGCTTTTGTCATCGTCCGTGAAATAAAAATACGCCTTACCAAGCGCAAACCACAATACAGGATAAAATTTCATAATACTCAGGCATTATAATTCAAAGGTAATAATCGTGAAAAACACAATCATACCCATTTTCAGGCTATTTCCTCCCAAGATATTCTACAGCAAAACCATAAGCCCTGTGGAAAATATCCCCCTGCCCGAAAGCATTACAGTACTGATCCATAAAGGGGACGATTCCGCGGTCAATGTTAAACCGGGAGATTCAGTTAAAAGCGGCGAAAAAATCGGCATATCCGGAAATCATCCTGTCTTTTCAACAATAACAGGCAATGTTGCGGATATTTCCGAACTGCAATGGCTTAACGGTGAAACTTACACCACTGTAAGGATAAACAGGCAGGGTGAAGATAACTGGGAATATCTATTCAGCGGCAGCGACAATCCGGCCGCGCTAAATACCAATGATATACTCTCACGCCTTGAGCTTGCAGGCTATCCCGCCGGCGTTTTCAAAGAAAAAGCAAACACAATTATTATTAACTGCTGTGAACAGGATATATCATTGTCCTCTGTTCAGGCAACAATAACAGAAAAAAAAGACAGCCTTAAAACCGGGATAAGCCTTGCTAAAAAAATTTCAGGATGCGAAAGAATAATATTAGCTGTCCAGTCAGGCTTTGAATCAAGTCTGTCAGGCATCACGGACGCAGTTATCAAGCCCGTAAAACCGGTTTACCCATGGTGCTCCGGCGACTTGCTGCCCCGTTATCTCAACATCCAGGAACCTGCAGTCGTAATTGATGCTGAACTCCTTATCAACATTGCAGAAACCCTTGCCAGCGGCCTGCCTGTGCACGAAAAGATCATCACCATAGTCGGCGAAGGCAATCTCCCTAAAAAGAATATCAGAATACGAACAGGCACACCCGTATCCGAGATCCTTAAATACGAAAACATACAGCCGGAAAGCTGTTACAAACTGATCCTCGGCGGAGCAATGCGCGGCCGGTCAATATATAATGATAATATTCCTGTCCAAATCGATACGGACGGGCTTATAATTCAGGGAATAGATGATATAACAGAGGTCAGTGCAGCGTCCTGTTTAAACTGCGGTTTATGCGTACAAGCCTGTCCGCAGAATCTTCAGGTCAATTTGCTTGCCCGTTATTCCGAATTCAGCCTGTTTGAACGGTGTGAGGAACTCAATATATGGGATTGTATTGAATGCGGCATGTGCGCCTATGTATGCACCTCACACAGGCCAATGGTACAGTTTTTACAATTTGCCAAAAAGGAAATATTAAAACGTCAGCAACTAGCAAGAGAGGTAGCCGCCAATGACGAATGAGCAAAAGATGAAAAATTTACTCGTAACACCAGCGCCTCATATCCATTCCGGTATAAGTATACGGAATACGATGTTCACAATTCTTATAGCCCTGTTGCCGGTTATTGTTTACGCGATATACGGCTATGGCTGGGATGCTGTACGCGTAATAGCGCTGGGAATATCGAGCGCCATGCTATGGGAACTGCTGATCCAGTTGCTTTTCAGGCGCGAAATTACAATCAACGACGGTACGGCAGTTATAACCGGGCTTGTATTCGCGCTTATACTGCCGGCCAGCGCCACATGGTGGATGATAATAGTCGGAACTTTTATTGCAATGCTTATCGGCAAGCATATATACGGCGGCAACGGAAGCAACCCGTTCAACCCAGTGCTTATAGGATGGGCTGCTATCACACTATCATGGAAAGACCGTATGAACTTCAGTCTCTCAATGATAAACTATGATTTGAATTTCCCCATTGAATACCCGCTGACAGTATTAAAAAAAGCCGGAACAGCCGGACTTTCTGTTTTTAACATAAATACTCAGGATATATGGGCCGGTAAACTCAACTTATTTTTAGGAAACCAGGTAGGCGGCCTCGGAACCGTAGCCGGGTACTTAATATTGATAGGCGGCCTCTTTCTGATATTGCGGGGAATAATATCATGGCGCATCCCGAGTTTCTTTCTTATAGGCATATTTATCACTTCATTTATATTTTGGAAATCAAACCCGGCTGCATACGCTGACCCGGTCTTCCACATACTTACAGGAAGCGTGTTATTCGGCGCATTCTTTCTGGCGACCGACTACGCAAGTTCACCTGTTAACAAGACAGCCATGGCTTTATTCGGGTTAGGATGCGGAGTATTTACGATTATATTCAGGGTGTGGAGCAATTACCCTGACGGAGTAGCGTTTGCCATACTGATCATGAATATAATAAATCCCCTGCTGGATAAAATACGGCCTAAAATTCCGGGCAAGACAATTTTAAAGGTAGAAGCATGAAAGAAATAATAAAAATGCTCGTAGTATTAACCCTTATCTGTGGAATATGCGGATTCCTGCTGGCCACTGTCCGTTCGCAGACTAAAGAACGAATAGAAGGACAACTACTCCTGAACGTAAAAGGTCCTGCAGTAAATAAAGTATTATCCGGTTCAACAAATGACCTGATAAAAGACCGCGAAACCATAAAAATAGACGGAAAAGAATATATTGTTTTTATCGGCAAAAAAGATAATAAACCCTGGGCGTATGCTTTTGAAATGACAGGCAACGGGTTTGGAGGGGAAATTGGTGTTATAGTCGGTTTTAATCTTAAAAAAGATGAACTTACAGGCATCGGGATCACTACTCAGAAAGAGACTCCCGGTGTCGGTGCGAGAATAACCGAAGACCTGTTCACTGACGGATTCCGGAATAAAAAGCTGACTGACAAGATTTTCACCCGCGCAGACGGTGGAGTTATTGATGCTGTTACAGGTGCGACAGTATCATCAAGAGGCGTTTGCTCAATAGTCCGCGACGCAATCGGTATTTCCGGAAAAATAAAAGCAGGACTAAAATAAAGGAGGATACCCATGGCAGCAACTATTGTAAAGGATTTCACAAAAGGCTTTTGGAAGGAAATACCTCCGTTCAGACTGGTCCTGGGACTGTGCCCCACCCTTGCAGTAACAAAATCCGCAATGAACGGGCTTGGAATGGGAATAGCAGCAACTTTTGTACTCCTGATGTCCAATATTATTATTTCAACATTGCGTAATGTAATTCCAAAAAAAGTCAGGCTTGCCAGCTATATAGTGATTATCGCTACTTTCGTTGTTATTGTCGAACTTGTAATGCAGGCCTACACCTATCAGCTTTATGAACGCCTCGGCATCTTCATACCATTGATAGTTGTTAACTGCATTATTCTAGGAAGAGCCGAAGCCTTTGCTTCAAAAAATCCCATATTAAACTCCGCTGCCGACGGATTGGGCATCGGGCTCGGATACACAATCGCCCTTACATTGCTCGGAGCCTTGCGTGAAGTACTGGGCACAGGGCACCTTTTTGGCACAGCCGTAATGTCCTCCTCTTTCGAACCGTTTACTTTTATGATTGAAGCACCGGGCGCTTTTGTATGTCTTGGCCTGATCTTAGCTATTATGAACGTATTGGGAGATTAAAATGGAATACCTGATTCTTGCTATAAGCGCGATTCTTGTAAAGAATATATTACTTGCCGAATACCTGGGAAACTGTCCTTTCCTTGGTACATCAAAAAAGATGGATACTGCTATCGGCATGGGTATGGCTGTTATCTTTGTACTAACTCTCGCTGCATTGATCACATGGATAGTTCAAAAATATGCGCTTGAACCTCTTGACCTTGTTTATTTACAGACTATCGTATTTATTCTTGTAATTGCGACTCTCGTACAACTGGTCGAATTATTTCTGCGAAAATCCGTTCCGCCTCTGTACCAGGCTCTCGGTATCTTTCTCCCACTGATTACCACCAACTGCGCTGTTCTCGGAGTAGCGATCATCAATATCAGGAGAAGTTACGGATTTACTGAAATGCTTATATTCTCGTTCTCATCAGCCCTGGGATTTTCAATGGCTCTCATTCTATTAGCCGGCATCAGGGAACGTTTTGAAATATCAAACATTCCCAGGCCTCTCCAAGGCACAGCCATCGGCCTTGTAACAGCAGGCCTCATGGCGCTCGCGTTCTTCGGCTTCTCCGGGGTGGACAGCGCTCTTAAAGCCATAATGTAATAAATATTGAACTCTGCTTATTTACTTTATCAATGAACATCATCGGGCATTCTTTTCGTATTGCCGAAATCAGCAATTACCTTCTCTATTGCCCTGACAGCCAGTTCTTCAGGTCTTTGTATAAGAAATTGTTTTGCACCGGAGCACGGATTATTATGTATTATGTCTGTAATAATATCCGCAGCTAAATCATTTATATGATCGAGCATTTTAAAACACCGTGAAATAGCTGCTTCTACATGCTCTTCCTTAACGGGTGAAAAACCATATTGTGCATTGTCTTTTTCCTTCGACACTTTATTCTCCTCAAAATAAAAATAAAGTAAATATCGGGACAGAGCTTAACGGACAATTTAAGATATATATTAAAGCGATCTGGCTATTGTTGACATAGCCACAATCGCTATTTCAATTTCCTCTTTAGTGTTAAAAGCTCCCAAACTGAATCTTACTCCTCCCTGCGGAAAATAACCCATCTCCTGATGAACCAATGGAGCACAATGGAGACCAACCCTTACTGCTATACCGAAATCCGCATCAAGAATTGCCCCAAGGTCAAACGGATCGATGTCTTTCACATTGCAAGTCAGCACCGCGACATGATTCGAAAGATCACCCTTACTGTATAGATGAACACCGTCTATTCCTAATAGACCATCCCTTAAGCTCTCAAGTAAAGACATCTCTCTCTTGTGAATATTTTCAATGCCTCCTTTTACGAGGTAATCCAGACCTGCAGATAAACCTATAATTCCCATAAAATTAATCGTCCCTGCTTCCAGGCGGTGAGGCAGAGTTTGAGTATGTACAGGACTTTTAGAATCTACCCCGGTTCCCCCGAATCGGGTAGAACGTACATTAAGGTCAGGGTCTATTATAAGACCCCCTATCCCTGTCGGGCCAAGCATAGACTTATGCCCCGTAAACGCGACTGCCGAAATATGCCATTCTTTCATATCAATCGGCACTACACCTGCGCTCTGTGCCGCGTCAATCAACAGAGGCACATTTCTTTCAGCGCAAATACGGCCAATCTCCTGTACAGGCTGGATAGTTCCCAGCACATTAGAAGCATGGTTGATTATTACCAAACATGTATTTGATTTTATTGCTTTTCCGATATCATCCGGATCGATAAATCCATTAGCACCAAAAGAAAGCAGATCATATTCAATAATCCCTTCCTGCTGCAAATGGTAAAGAGGCCTTAAAACGGAATTATGTTCTAACTTTGTTGATATTATATGATCGCCGGGTTTTGCTAATCCCTGAATAGCGAGATTCAGGGCATCAGTAGCATTACTCGCAAAAATAACACCGTTCGGATCAGGGGCATTGAAAAAGCGGGCAATTTTTTGTCTTGTATCAAATACCAGTGCTTCAGCTTCGGAAGCCATATCATAACTGCCTCTTCCAGGGGAGACACCAATGCTGCCGTAGATATCACACATCGATTCCAGTACTGATTTTGGTTTAGGGAAGGCAGTTGCCGCATTGTCAAGATAGATTAACTTTCCTGTCATATGCATATTAGCCTGAGCATGATCTTGGATTACGCAGCCCTGCCACTCGCCTGGCGCCTTTCCGGATACCTTCAGGGAAAAGGGTTTCAAGCTCAAGGAGACTCAATCCTGTCCCTGCTTTTATATCACGGTTTAAAGGCGCCCTGCCGTGGTAGAAGAAATAATCCCTTAAAAAACGTATGACCTTCCAGTGCGTATCGGTTATTTGTTCCAGCCCCATTTCTTTAGCAAGTACAACTGCGATTTCTTCTGTCCACTCTTCCGGATTCCATATAAATCCTTCTTTATCAAACAGAATCTTCCGTCCTAAAATCTCGCGATGTACCGGAACACCGCGGGTCCCATACCCGTAGGCCCCGGAAGTGCCATACATTATAATCCGCCTCAGTTACTTATTTCGATCCCAAAGCTGCCTTGATCTTTTCAGGTGTAGCAGGTAAATCATATATCCTGACTCCGCAAGCGTCATATATCGCGTTTATAACAGCAGGAGCAGTATTTACCATTGTCATCTCGCCGATACCGATTGCTCCCAGCGGTCCTTTTTCTCTGGGAGTCTCCCTGGTAATTACTTCCATATCAAAGGCTGTTTTCATTGTCGGGAACTTAAATGTAACCCAATCCTTTGTCTTTCCGTGGATATACTCTTCTCTCAGAGCATAGCCGACACCCTGATCCATACCGCCTTCCATCTGGCCTGTAAAGTTCTGTGGATGAATAATATTCCCTGAATCCACTGCTCCGGTCATTTTGACCACGCATACTTCCCCGGTCTCAGTATCAACCTCTACTTCAGCCATCTGGATCGAATGCACTTCAACTTCAAATGAAGGCCCCTGCCCTGTTTCAGGATCAAGATTTCCTTCAAACTCATTCTTCTTCGTTCCTATATAGCGTGTGGCTTTCCCTGCTTTTTTAAGAGCATCGAATGTCTTTCCGCCGGCTTCTTCCATAGCTTTCTTCAACTGCTCAACCCCGTTTACGAGCGAGCCTCCGCCCATATAAGTCATTCTGCTTCCTGCAGCAGGCCCGGTCATTGCGGTTTTTTCCGTAGTTCTGGTCACCAGGCGGATTTTCTCAAGCGGCAGATCAAGTACCTGAGCCGCTATCTGGCTCAGCATAGAATCATTTCCCTCTCCGGGATCAGCTATTGCGGCATATATTGTTACACAATCATCAGGATCAAGTTCAACGCTTAAGATGGCCTGATCTCCGGGAGACGCTATGCCAAAGGAATGAGCTGCTATACCCACACCGCGTTTAACCTTGCCGCTCTTCTTGCCTGCTGCTTCTTTTTTAGCTTTTTCATACTTGGGTTTTATTGCATCACAAAGCTCAGGAAAAGGCCATATAGTAACAGGCTGCCCTGTGGATTTAGCCTGGCCAGGTTTCAAAGAATTAATTTTACGAAATTCCAGGGGATCCATACCCAGTTTTTCAGCCAGCATATCTATCGCCGATTCCAGGGCAAACGCGGTCTGTGGCGGCCCTGCACCCCTTGCTGCTCCCCCGGGAGCGTCGTTTGTATAAACAAGTCTGGTCATAACATCCATACAAGGTATATAATAGGACGAATTCATCATCCATAATGCCCTGAAAATAACGTATAAACCGATTATCATATATGCGCCGTTTTCAACAATGACATCGTTCGCGTAAATAGTCAGCTTCCCGTTGGCATCTGCGCCAAGTTTTACTTTCATCTTAAAGGGATGACGCTTTGTTGACATTACCATCGATTCATGGATGCTCGGGATATAGCGCACTGCACGTTTGAAATGAAGAGCTGCTGCTGCAGAAATACCTTCAGATGTAATGGCAGCTTTAATACCGAACTGGCCGCCGGAAAAAGCCTCTTCATAGCGGACGTTCTCATAGGCCAATGCTTCCTGGATCATTGCCATATGCGTATGTATGTCAATGCTCCTTCCTATAACTACCAGTTGAGCGTCCTCACCTTCACCTTCCATATAGGCAACAGTAGCCTCAGGCTCAAGCGCAGCCTGGTGATTCAACTGGGTCTTAAATTCAGCCTCAACAATCGCTTTTGACTCTGCAATAGCTTTATTTGGATCACCTGTTTTCTGAGGCTGCCCGAAACAAAGGTTTGGCCACTCCTTATAAAGCTGAGCCGCACCTTCAGCCATTCCTTCTTCAGCAGTCCTTATCACAGGCAGAGGATCATATACAACCTTAACCGCGTCCGCTGCTGCCAAAGCCTGTTCTTTTGTCTCAGCAGCAACTATCGCAATAGGGTCACCGAGCAATCTTACTTTCTCATCGCACAGGAGCGGCTGATCCTCGAATATCATCTTGAGTTTGTTAGTACCTTTAATATCCTTCGCGGTCATAACACCGGCAACACCTGGCATCTTTTCTGCTGCTGAAGTATCCACTGATTTTATGACAGCATGAGCTTCAGTACTTCTTGTAACAGCAATTTCCAGTGCATCCTGAAGCTTGATATCAGCGGAAAACTGTGCAACCCCGCACGCTTTGATCATAGAAGAAGGCCGCGGGATGGAAACACCCATTACACCACTCTTCTTTGGTTTGGGACGTACCTTATCCGGAGTGGTTTTACCTCTCATAAACTCACCGGCTAATTTTACAGCCTCGATTATCTTGGCATATCCTGTACATCTGCACAAATTATGGACCAGTGCCTTCTTGATTTCCTCATCATTCGGATTGTCATTCTGATCCAGCAATGCTTTCGCAGCCATTATCATACCGGGTGTACAGAACCCGCATTGAACAGCACCAGACAAAACAAATGCTTCCTGTATTAAATGCGGATTTTCAGGTGTACCGAGACCTTCCACTGTAATTACAGAAGCTCCATCAAGATCCGTTACTTTTTTCAGACAGGAGCGGACTGCCTTTCCGTCAACAATCACCGTACACGCACCGCATTGTCCCTTACGGTCGCAAGACTGTTTTGCGCCTGTAAGGTGCAAATCCTCACGCAATAGATCAAGGAGTACTCGGTCAGAACTAACTACATATTCTTTTAGTAAGCCGTTAATAGTAATATTCACTTTTTTCATGACTTTCTCCCTATTGAATATTAACAAAATTAGCACACAATTATCAAGGATTGGCCAAAAGTCAATAAAATTCTGAATAATGCTACAATTTATTACCAATATTAACATAATATTATGGATTATTATTCCGGCTTTCAGGTGTTTTATTTTTTTATTTGTCTTTTTACTTATCCCTGTGCTAAAAGGTCACCAAGGTTGAGAAAATTATAAAAACAAGGAGATTCACGTGTTTATAGACGCGCATGCACATATATTCAATTCAGGGGTAATAGACAATGTAGGCAAAAGAACTGAAATGACAGAGAAGCTTAGCCTGGAGATCAACACCGCGTATGAGCGCATCGGCATTGATAAGCTTGAGAACGATCTGGCATCGGCAAATATGGATGCGTGCCTGATACTGCCCACGGCAAGTGCGAATAATATTGAAACCGTGAACAGCAAATTCCTGGAAATAGCAGCGAACTCAAGATTAATATATACAGCCTGCACTCTTCATCCCGATTCTAACCACAACAGGGAGGAATTGCTCAGGCTGAATAAAAACAAGATAAGAGCAATTAAAATGTGCTCCTTTTCCCAGGGATTCGACCTGCACGGCCAGAACACAATTGCCCTTCTTGACCTGATCAGGAATGAAAATATAAATAACAAGACAGGATTATTTCTGGTACTTGATACCTTTTATGATGCAGGCAGATATTTCGGAACTGAGCCGCGCTTTAACACAACACCCGCGCTGTTCGGTGAACTTGTGCGCGCCTATCCTGAGATAATCTTTGTCGGTGCCCACATGGGAGGCCTTAACGCGCCTTTTCGGGATATAGTCAAATTTCTTCCCCATACCGGCAACTTCTTTATGGACACATCCAATGCCGCGCATACACTTAAGGAAGAAGAATTCATTCAGCTTCTTAAAATACACGGTCCTGAACATATAATTTACGGCACAGACTGGCCGTGGTTCGGCAACAGCAAAGAAAAAGTTCTGATAAGCGGGCTTCTCGACAAAGCCGGCTACACGAAGGAACACAAAGAACTCGTTTTCGGAAACAACATGGCGAAGCTCCTTGGAATTCCCGAATAATTCCCGACTGACTTTTTATTTAGCTGTGTGACGTTGAATCGATAAAATGGTCTGGTTTTAATAAATTTCAAGGCAGCAGGAGGCTGCCGAAAGCCGCATAGACAGGACGGTCTATTTTGCGGCGTGAAATTTATTAAAACCAGACCATTTTATCGATAACCTTGACAATACCTGCAAAAAAATCAGTCAGTTTACTCCCCCCTACCTCATTACTGGCAATATAACCGCTGATTTATGTTTAGGATCATGATAAATCTCCTGGTTTGAAGATACGAGTTTAACTGCCGAAGCAATATTTTCCCCGCTGCCCGTATTCCTAATAAACCTGGGATGGGCCCCGCTTGAAACCTGCACCCGCAAGCAATGCCCCTTCTTAAAACAATAAGCAGCGGGCCACATCCTTATCACGACCTTATATACCCCTTTCCTGTCTTTCTTATATTCCCCCGGCCTGACGCGCTGCAAGCCGTCACAGATATTCATTGATTTCCCGTTCGGGAAAACATCACAAAGCCTCACGAAAAAATCCGTATGCTCAGAGCCCGATTTGACAAAAAGCTCAGCGCCAACGTCACCGGTGATTTCGAAATCTTCTGTAAAAACATCGCTTGTATAAACCAGTACATCTTCCCTTGCTTCAAGCTTCCTGTTATCCTTTGGCCCCCATTTAGGGCTCATCAAAGGGCCTGCGATATTAGGCGTCGGATTTTCCGGATCATAAGTATACTTGTCAGGCCCGGATTCCGCAGGCTCGTCCCTTGAGATAGTCCCTGGGTGAAGATACCATTTCTCTTTTTTCGCCTCCTTCGGCGGCCATTCCGAATACTCCTTCCACTCTCCCGATCCCATAACATTGATCCTAACAGGCATTTTCCTTATCTCTTTCTCATCCCCTTTGACCGCGTATTTAGTCCACGGAACAGCCTGCCTTAAGCCTTCAAACAAAAGCGGCATACTAGTATGCGCC
Source organism: uncultured Leptospirales bacterium (assembly GCA_964631555.1). Taxonomy (GTDB): domain Bacteria; phylum Spirochaetota; class UBA4802; order UBA4802; family JAFGDQ01; genus CAZVYR01. Next base: position 3,509 of record CAZVYR010000056.1, on the reverse strand, counting down.
CATGGCCCGATTGTCAGGTAAGGCCGCCTGCCTGCCTTTTTTAATGACTCATAATCATCAAGATTCCACGGAAGAAAGATATCATACCATCCTGTGACAAAATTAACCTTTGATTTAACCGAAGATATCTTTTTGCTGTGATCCGTTTTGTTCCAATATGAATACGGCGGTTCGGAATTATTTATCATTTCCTTCCATACATCAAGTTTCTTCCCGGTAAGGACTTCATCCGCGTCCAGCAGCGGAAGATGCATTGAAAGATTCTTTCTTCTCAAAATGCGTTCGCTGCTTGTGAACATATCTACCTTTGACTTATGCGCGTCTTTCATCATATAACACCAGCCCAGGTGTGACTGGAAACCCACTGAGCCGCCCATATAAAACTGCTTGAAAAAGGACGAAGTGGAAACCCATATATTCATTGCTTTAATAAAATCCCCGTAATTGCCGGCAAGAGCCCACTGGCAATATCCGAGATAGCTAAGACCCAAAGTGGAAAGCTCGCCGTTGAACCAGTCCTGCTTTTTGATCCATTCCACTGTATCCTTACCGTCGCTTTCCTCATTCACAAGCAGGCTTAACTTCCCCCCTGAATCAAAGGTCCCGCGTACGCATTGAACAAGCACATTAAAACCTCTCTCAGAGAACAGCCTTCCGAACATCAGGCCGAAGAATATCCCCTTCCCGTACGGAGACCTTACAAGGATAGTCGGTGCTTTACTCCTAATATTCGGAGAATAAAGATCAGCAGCAAGTTTCACCCCGTCCGACATGCTTATCCTGATATTTTTAACCACCCTGACATCCCGCGTCTCACGTTTCGGCATCCGCGCAATAGCTCCAAGCAAAACACTTCCAATACTCATAAAACCTCCTTTCAGGGATTATTCATAATATTTTTAAATAAAAAAGTGCAAATGCTGTATATAATTAACTCCCGCACTATTCTTCACAAAGTCAAATATTTTTCCGCCATCGCAGGACAACTGCTATATATTTCAGGAATATTTTTTTAAAAATCCCTGAAAAAAATTTAAAAAATAGTCAAAATACACTTAAAATTACCCCAAAAGTGTAAGGTGAAATTGTATATATAAGTAGAGGGATATAAATAATAGCGCCTCTTCCTCTTAATAAAAACAGTCAGCCTGTAAGACAAATACGTATACGAGTTTGAAGAGGGGAAAAACTTTTAACCCATATCAGGAAACGGACATGCCCGTTCCCTGCCGGACACAAAAGGAGGATAATAAAATGGCAACAGCAACACCGAACATCTTAATAAGCTCGATCCGAGGACGAATCGGCAACGTCGTGTTCTACAAAAGGCAGGGGACCCAGTGCGTCCGCCTCCACGTGATCCCGCGCAATCCAAATACCGAAGCCCAGCGCGCAGTACGCCTGAGCTTCGGCAATGCCGTGCGCTCATGGCAGGCCATGAGCGCTGACGAGAGATATGCATACAACCGCAAAGCCCGCTATCTCAACATGAGCGGCTATAATCTGTATATTTCGAATTATATAAAAAGAGTAATGCGGATACTTACGCTTTCACCGGCAGACGAAATGAACTCAAAAGCCCCTTTCTTTCCCTGGAACCTGAAACTTGCAACTTGGAACTATCTTCCGACCTCCTCCGTTTCAGAGTCGTATATGCTCCCATATAGAGTCCGAAAGCCATTCCCGCAGCCTGAAAGCAGCCCCGGATGACGAAATCCGCTTTCCTGCCCCCGGACTACCACCACCATGCGACCAAAAGCGCTGTAATGATCAACAGAGCAAGGGACAACCATCTGTAATTGAGATACCAAGGCACACCCCGCAGGGCAATAGTCTCAGCTCTCCTGAACGAAGCACGCCACACAAGGTCTTTCACTTCCGGCCTTACAGGAGTTCTGTCCATAAGACTTACGATCAGCATTACAAGACAGCTAAACACAAACAAAATACCGCTTGCATAGAGATAATGAATGGATGAAAAGTGAGCGATCTCATTAACGATCCAGCCTGCCACACCCAGCGGGACCCCGGTTACAAGCGTAAGAAAAGCCGCGGTTCCTTTGGCCTTTTCCCAGAATATTCCCATAACAAAAACAGCGACAACAGGCGGTGTAATGTAGGATAAGATGGATTGAAGATACTGCCACAGTGTGGGGAATCTCTCAATCTGGGGAGCCCACGCAGCAGCGATCACCATAAAAGCCAGGGTTGCGCCCCTTCCGATAGTAACAAGAGTCCTGTCCCCTGTACCTGGCCTGAAATGCACCACGAAATCCATAGTAAAAAGCGTGGATGCTGAATTATAAATCGATTCAAGGCTCGATAAAATAGCAGCAGCAAGAGCAGCCAGCATCAGTCCCCGCAGCCCAATAGGCAAAAGATCAAAAGCCAGTGCCGGAAAGACCATATCCGGCCTCGGAAGATCCGGGTAAAGAGCGGTTGCCATAACCCCGGGCAGAACGAGAATAAAGAGGTTGGGCAGCTTTAAAATACCCGCGAACAGCGAGCCCCATCTTGCGTGATCCAGGGACCGCGCGCCTAACGCGCGCTGAATAACGAACTGGTTAGTGCACCAGAAATAAATGCCTACAATAAGTACGCCGGTAATAATCCCCGGCCACGGAAGAAACTTATCTGACGCTGGCCGGATAAGGCTGAGGCTGTTCTCAGGCAGCGAAGAAGCCACAGCCTCCCACGACGGTATCTTTATCCACGTCAGAACCGCGATCAGGATGCCGCCCATAAGTATCATGACAGCCTGAAGCACATCATTCAGAACAACAGCGTCAAGCCCCCCGAAAAATATATAGACTCCCGCAATTAAGGATATTACAGCAGCAGTCTGCCACAGCGGAATACCCGGGAACAGCACCCTGAGCACCATTCCGCCCGCGTAAAGCGCAGATGCAGCGTCTATAAAGATATTCGCGAACAGCAGAAACCCCGAAAAAGCGATCTTTGACCTGCTGTCATAACGCTTTTCAAGAAAACCGGGCGCAGTAAAAACCCGCGAGCGCAAAAAAAAGGGCAGCATGAAAAAAACAAAAAATACCAAAATGACCGAAGGAAGCCATTCATAATTATATACAGCAATACCGTCATTATAGCCGCTACCCGGCAGCCCCACAAAAGTGCTCCCGCTCATATTCGACACATAAAAAGAAAATCCGATTATAGGCCACGCAAGGTTCCTGTCAGCGAGAAAATACTTCTGTGAAGTCCCGCTTACAGCCCTTCTTGAGAGATACCATCCGAATGCAACTCTTGTACCCAGAACATAAACCAGAAGTACTGCAATATCAAAACCTGTTATTGTAAATTGCGGCAATATTCCATCCTGAAAATTATTATTTAAACACGCAGGATTACTTTAACGATCAGGCAAAATCGCTTACTTTAATAACCGGAACTGCTGATCTTATTGTAATTATTATAAAAAAATAAACGCAAATATTAAGCAGTCAAACGAAGCAAAGCAAATCAATGATGATAAACATACTAAATAAATT
>CAZVYR010000055.1:0-15813 GCA_964631555.1 uncultured Leptospirales bacterium | reverse complement strand
ATGGCCGTAAGAGGTAAAGGATTACCGAAGGAAAGCAAATCCGTAAAAAACACCCTTAGAAAGAAAGAAATGGAACTCGACGAATTATATAATCGCGGTGGCACGGAAAATCCCTACAAAATAGCGAATGAACTTCACATAATAATGGATACAAAGGTTCAGATATTCAGAAATAAAGAGGATCTGACATCCGCTTTGAAAGAAATAAAAGAGTTAAAAAAACGTTTTTTAAATATAAGGTCTATCAGTAAGCACAATGTGTTTAATTTCGATAAAACATGGACCCTGGAGATCAAGGCCAATATCGATATTGCGGAAGCAATTACTTTGGGAGCTTTAAAACGCGAAGAATCACGCGGGGCGCATTCAAGAACAGATTTTCCAAAGCGCGATGATAAGAAATGGCTTAAGCATACTATTGCGAGGTTTTCCAAGGATGGGCCGGTGCTGTCTTACAAGCCGGTAAAGATTACAAAATGGAAACCGGAAGAAAGGAAATATTAGAATGGTAGTTTATAAAATATTCAGATATGATTCAGAGTCCGGCACAAAACCTCGTTATGATGAGTTCCGTATTCCGGCTGTTTCCGATACAACGGTTTTGGAAGGTTTGTATTATATTTTGGAAAATCTGGATCCGACACTTTCATACCGTTCTTCATGCAGAGCCGCGGTATGCGGATCATGCGGGATGAAAATAAACGGTAAATTCAGGCTTGCCTGCAAAACTCTTATTGAGAGTCTGAAGTCGGACAAAATTACGGTAGAGCCGCTTGCAAACCTGCCCGTATTAAAAGACCTGGTTGTCGATATGGCAGATTTTTATAAAAAGTACGAATTACTCAAACCTTATCTTATCCCAAAAGAAATTTCCAATCCAAATAAAGAATTTTATCAATCTCCCAAAGAGCGTAAAACATTGGACGGCCTTGTTGAATGCATTATGTGCGGTTCTTGTTTCGCGTCCTGTACCATGTGCAGATGGGATCCGGAATTTCCCGGGCCCGCGGCTATGCTTGCGGTATCCGCAAGAGTCAGGGATAATCGTGACGAGTACGGTAAAGAACGTATTTCGGAGCTTATTTCCGAGTCAGGAATCTGGCGCTGCCATACCGAATTGAACTGTACCGAGGTTTGTCCGAAGGAGCTTAGCCCTACAGAGGCAATCAACTATTTGAAAAGAGAATCCTGTAAATATCCATTAATATCCAAAAAAAAGAAAGAGTTAAAGAAATCCGAAAAAGAAGCGGAAGAAGATAAGACCGTTGATTTCTTAACACACACTTTGGACGAAGAAACCGTATTAAACAGAAGAAATTTTTTAAAGAATATAGTAATCGGCGGAGCGGGTATTTTATCGGCCGGAATCTTGGGTTTATTTACGACGTCTCTTTTCAACAAACAGGCAAGGGGATGGATAAATGACTGGATGGAAATACCGAAGTATCCGGAGCTTGTACCGGGTAAGCCTGTAGAGATAATTTATAAAAAGCAAAAGTGGGAAAAAGGGAAGCTGCGTTCATATCCTCAAAGATCTTATATCGTTAAAAATGAAGCAGGCGAGATAAGCGCCATTGATCCCACATGCACACATCTTGGCTGTATTTGTTATTGGGATGAGTCAATACGGATGTTTTTATGCCCGTGCCACGGAGGGGCTTTTGATATAGACGGCAAAGTAAAACTAGGCCCGCCGCCGAGACCCCTTGATCGGCTGGAAGTAAGAATTCAGGGGAAACGCTTATTTATCCGCAGCGGAAAGGAAGCATAAGAAATGAAATCCGGGCAAAATACATGGTTAAATGACAGGCTTCATTGGGATTTTATCAAAGATAAAATAATCTATAAACCGCTTTCCGAAGATATAGGCTGGTTTTATACATTAGGCGCGTTGTCGCTTTTTCTGCTGTTCATGCAGGTGCTGACTGGCATTGTTTTAGCATTCAATTATACACCGACTATTGAAAGTGCTTTTTCAAGCGTTGAATTTATTCAAAATGAAATGTATCTGGGATCGCTTATAAGGGGCATGCATTTCTGGGGATCCAACATGATGATTGTTGCGGTCTTTATTCATATGATGAGAGTTTTTTTCCATGCCGGTTACAAGAAACCGAATGAGCTGATATGGATGACCGGTGTTTTTCTTATCATATTTACTGTAGCAATGTCGCTTACCGGCTATATTCTGCCCTGGTCGGATATATCCTATTGGGCTGCTACAATACTTTCGAAATGCTTTGATTATATACCGGTTGTAGGTTCATTGTTTGCAAATATACTTGGAGGAAAAAATCCCGAAGGCCTGGCTATCGGCAGATTTGCCGCTATCCATATGATACTAATCCCGATGATGCTGGCCGTATTTACATTTATACATATTCTTCTAATCCAGGTCCATGGAGAAAACGGCCCTCCGCCAAAAGAAGGGAAGCATGTCGGTACACGGCCGTTTTTTCCGTATCAGTTATCAAAAGATATTGTCGTAATCTTTATTGCACTGGCAGTTCTCATTTATCTTGCCGCTTTTATCGGAGTACCCAAAACCAGACCCGCTGCTCCGCTTGCAGAGATTAATTCAGTTCCAAAACCCGAATGGTTTATCCTGTTCGGATACGAGATGCTGAAGATGTTTAAAGGCAAATGGATAATTTTGGCTTTGACAGTAGTTCCTGTTGCCGGATTTTTTCTAATATTCTTTTTGCCTTTGTATGATAGAAATGAAGAGAGGAGCTATTCAAAACGGCCTGTCGCATTGGCTTCAGGTGTTAGCGCGTTATTGGTAATCGGGTATTTGACGCTAGTAGCATATGTATCAAGTCCAATGCCCGATAAATTTTTTGCTCCCGACCGTCCGCTCTCAAATCAGGAACTTGCAGGAATGGCTTTGTTCCAGAAGAATGTCTGCAGTTCCTGTCATAGCATTAAGGGAGTAGGAATGAAACACGCTCCGGATTTATGGAAAGTAGGGGCGAAGTATAACAAAGATTACATCAAGAGCATACTGAAAGACCCTGATCATGTTTTAGGAAAAGGAAAGATGGTAAAATATTATATGGATGATATTGATCTTGGAGCATTATCCAGCTATTTGGTAAGTCTTGATTTTATTCATTATAATTCAAAGACCGTTGAACCATCCGTTTTCAGGGACGCGTATAAAACGTACAGGTCCGGTTTCCTCGGTACAAGTTCAAAATAACGTTTTATTAGCAATCAACCCCGCCCTAAGGGCGGGAGCGCCTTGAGGGCGGGGACAAACTTGAGAGAAACAATATTTGCAAAAAGATTCTGCTAAAAGATCAGCTTATCAGAGGGTAAAAAAGTCAAACAAGTTGATTAAATAATATTCAATAATTCTGAGGTTTAATAATGATGATGAGGAATAAAATAGAACCCGGTAAAAGAGATGTATTATCTCTTTCGGAATGGCGTTCAACCCAGGTCGGGATGTGGGCATGGATTTTACAGAGGTTCTCAGCCTTGGGAATAATTATTTTTGTCGTGCTGCATCTTGTATATCCTTATCAAGTCATAATTCAATCTATTCTGGCATTTACCGTTTGTTTTCATGCTGTATTAGGCTTACGTGTAATTATATTGGATCTCAGCAAAAGAATAGTAATACAAAAGGTGCTTTTTGTGTCGCTATTGTTGCTTGGGATAATTGCATTTATATTGATATTAAAGCTAAGAATTTATTACGTGTAATCCAGCTACAATTGCCCAGAGAAGGCTTTGAAATTCATTCGTGAATTTCGTTAAATCATGGCAGACTTTGACGGATGAAGAAAGAAATAATAATATACCCTGATTACTCTTAAGAGTACCAGTGCAATAGAAGTAGGATTCTTTAAATTAAATATTACGACGATTATTTACCAATCGTAATCTTCCTTTTCTATAATTGATGCTACGCCCTGTCCGCCGCCCACACAGGCATTGGAGAGTCCATACCTACCGCTTTTCTTTTCAAGGATGCGGGCGAGAGTACCTGTCAATCTGATCCCTGTCGCGCCAAGGGCATGCCCCAAAGCGGTTCCACCGCCCATAACATTCACTTTTTCAGGATCAATACCGAGCTCTTTAATGCAGTTGAGAGCCACTATAGAAAAGGCTTCATTGATTTCCCAGAAATCAATATCCGATGCCTTTAGCCCTGCTTTTTCGAGGGACTTCCTGCTCGCAGGTACCGGCCCGGCTCCCATAATAGTAGGATCCACACCGGCAAATCCTATAGAGCGGATAGTTGCAAGTGGCTTGATCTTCTTCTTTCTTGCAGTGTCCTTGGACATGAGCAGCATGGATGTTGCCGCTGCGTTCAGCGGTGACGCATTTCCAGGCGTTATAGCGCCGTCCTTTTTAAAGGAGGGTTTGAGACCGGCCATGCCTTCCATTGTCGCATCGTTCCGTACCGACTGATCTTTATCCACAATCATAATGGTTCCGTCGTCCTGTTCGGCTTCAATGGGCAATATCTCGCTTTTAAAAAAACCGTCAGCATACGCCTTCGTAGCGAGTTCGTGGGAACGTACTGCCCAGCTGTCCATATCTTCCCTTGTGAATTTAGTTTGGGAAAAAAGCTTTTCCGCGGTAAGCCCCATAGTAACGCCGGTCATCAGGTCCCAGTGCTTATAAATAGGGTCGGTAAAAAGTGCCAGGTTAGAAGCAATGAGTCCTCTGTCGCGGGTAACACCGGCCCCCATAGGCACGCGGGTCATATGCTCATAGCCTCCAAGGAGAACAATGTCCGCAAATTCCTGAGCGATTTCCATGAAGCCGATATGGATTGCAGCCATGGAAGACCCGCATTGCTGATCCACAAATTTTGCCGAGATCGTTTCCGGCAGGTTTGAAAGGAAAATCGGCATGCGCCCGCCGTAGGTCCAATTCTCTCCGACTCCCATTGCGCACCCTATAAGAAAATCGTCGATTTCCTTTGCGTTTATTCCTGTTCTCCGGATAAGTTCAGGCAGCAGTTTTGCCAGCAGTTCATCCCCTCTTATTTTGCAAAACCAATCCCTGGCCGGATCCATCGGCCTTGACCTGGACTGGGCTGTTCTCAGGTAACCTGCAATTACTACTTCTTTCATGGTCCAACCTCCTGTTTCATAACAATCTCAATTTCCCCTTCCAATAAAAATCGTGAAAATGGATAAACCTTTAACCGGGTTCCGCTTAAGACGTATAGAAAGTCTTCCCGGATGCCGCCATTTCTTTAATAGTATCAGCCGGTTGAAAACGAAGTCCGAATTTGGCCTCGAGCTCCAATAATTTATTATAAACATTTTTAATGCCCCACACGTCCGCGTACTTCAGTACTCCCCCCCGATAAGGCGGAAATCCCGTGCCGTAGATTATTGCCAGATCCATGTCCTGGGGCCTGTCGCAGATATTCTGTTCAATCATAAGTGCAGCCTCATTTACGGCAAGTGCCAGCATGGAATCGATAATCTCCTGCTCCGAACTTTCTTTAGGCACCACTCCATTATCCTTAAGGTATTGCCGGATAGCATCTACGACTTTTTTGTTCGGGACCGGCGGGTTGACGCTGTAGTCCAAATACCCGGCCCCGGTCTTTCGGCCGTAACATCCGGTATTATAGATCACTTCAAGAAGCGGATGTACTTTGTATCTCGCCCCAAGCTTTTTTTCGTATGTCTTGTTTACGTGATAATTGATATCGATCCCGACCAGGTCCATTAATATTGAACTACCCATGGGCATACCAAAATTCACTATTGCATCATCAATGGATTTTATGTCCACGCCGTCGGACAGGAGATAAACAGTCGCGCCGAAAATCCCGCTAAGCTGCCTGTTTACGTAGAATCCCGGTCCGTCGTTCACCACAATCGGAATTTTGTCTATCACCCGTGCGAAGGCCACTCCGCCGGCAAGGGTACTGTCTGATGTCTTCTCCCCGCATATAACCTCCAGGAGCTTCATGCGGTCAGCCGGGTTGAAAAAATGAAGGCCGATCATCCGTCCCGGGTCGGATAGTACGCCGGCCATCTCCGTAATCGGAAGGGCGGATGTGTTGGTCGCAAAGACCGTTTCATTCTCGCATATATCCTCCAGTTTTTTCCAGATATCCTGTTTGATTTTCATATCCTCCAGCACTGCTTCAATAACAAGATCCGCGTCTTTTATATCCCCGAGCGAAGTGGTGGTTGTCAGCTGTTTTATTATCAGGTTTTTAAGATCTTCCTGGGTCATCTTTTTCTTTTTAATGGGATAATCGAATGCCTTTCTTATGGAATCCATTCCTTTTTCAATGGCCTTATTGTTTATATCCCATAGCACAGTCTTGAACCCGGCCTTTAGAAGCAGGGAGACGATAGTGGAGCCCATTACACCGCCTCCAAGCATAGCCACCTTTTTTATCTTTGCCGGCTCAATCCCCTTTATACGGGGAAGCCGGCCGGCCGACCGCGTATTAAGGAATATCCCGATCAGGTTCTTTGCCACGTCGGAAACGGCGCAATCGCTGAACAGCCCGACCTCCCTTTCAATGTCTTTTTCAATGTCAAAGCTAAGCCCCTTTTCCATAGCTTCCACTGCCTTTAAAGGCGCTATATACCCCTTTGACTTTTCAGCAGTTTGGGCTTTAACGACTTTAAACAGGGACTTCTTTTCCGCAGCGCTCGGTATGCGGTAACTGAGGTTGCGGGTCATCCGCAGCTTTATATTCACTTTCCCGGAGATAAACCTGCCGGCGGCTGCCCTTGCAGATTTGATCAGGGTTTCAGGGTTCGCAAGCTCGTCAACAAGCCCTCTTGAGAAAGCGATCTCGGCTTTTATAGGGGCACCTGTTGTAATCATCTCAATGGCATTCTGTATACCTATGAGCCTGGGCAGCCTCTGTGTACCACCTGCACCCGGGATGAGGCCGAGTTGTACTTCCGGCTGTCCAAGGTTGATACCCTTTAAGGCGACTCTGTAATGGCATCCCATGGCTATCTCCATCCCGCCGCCAAGGCAGTTTCCGTTGATTGCGGCTATTACAGGCTTGGGTCCGGTCTCTATCTTGCTTATATTCTTTGCAAACTCCATGACTACCGGGAAAACATCATCTCTTTTTTTTAATGCATTGATCCTGTTGATGTCTGCGCCTGCTATAAAGTTCTTTTCGGTCCCTGTAAGGATAATTGTTTTGACATCATTATCTTCAAATGCTGCTGATATGGCACCGAACAGATCATTCGCGGCATCGGGAGAGAGCTGGTTTACCGGCGGATTGTTCAGCCTTAGCACTGCGATCCCATCTTTTAATTCAATGTTCACTGTCTTGTAATCGGTTTTCATACTTTTTCCCCTTTATTCAACCGGCGCACCAGTGAACACTTCGTCTATTGTATCGGTTACCGCCGTTTCGCCGGATAAAATATAATCCATTTGGCCGAAGAATTTCCTGAACTCCAAACCAATGTAAAACCTGGCCGATATTATTTTGCCCTGATAGAATGCAGCGCTTGAATTATTTTTTATTATTTCATTCAGCTTTTTCTGGTCGGCATTGCCGGCCAATTCTTTCAGTTTTGGAACAGCGATAGTCATGGACCAGAGATGCATCCATGCATAGCACAGCATTGAAAAAGCCCTTATAAGCGGAGTAGCATTGGCAGCAACCTGATAAAGTTTCATTGAACTAAGGGTGGCTCCGAGGGATTTGATAACTTCGTCCATTTTTTTAACACCGTCTTTTACAGCAGATATATATTTTTCATCCACTATGCCAGCGGCTTTTTCTATTGTTTGATTGACTCTTTTTTTGAATACCGAATAATAATGAAGATTCTCATTCATTAAAATATTTCTCAAAGTGAGAGTCAAACCCTGTATGCCCGTTGTCCCTTCATAGATCGAGATGATCTTGGAATCACGCGCCAGCTGTTCAACAGGATAGTCGGAGCAAAAGCCGTATCCTCCGTAAATTTGAATCGCTTCCGCAGTGATCAGCCATACGTTTTCGGAATTTCCAGCTTTGCATACCGGTGTCAGAAGCTCATCGAGCGCATGCGCTTCATCTGCTGCTTCCCCCTTTTCCAGAAAAGATAGGTCCACGCAATAATTTACGAATGACATAAGCATTCTCATGGCTTCTACATTGGATTTCATCCATAAAAGGTTTCGCTTGATGTCCTGATGCTTAATGATCGGTACTGACTTTGCATCAGGATTTGACGCTTGCGCAATATCTGCACCCTGTATCCGGTTCTTGGCATAGGTAACTGCATGCAAATAAGCTGAGCTTGATACTGCAAGTCCCTGTACCGCCACGCCGAGCCTGGCCTGGTTCATCATCTGAAACATAGCCTTTAAGCCTTTTCTTTCTTTTCCCATGAGATATCCAACGCATGAGCCGTTGTCCCCGAAGTTCAGGGTGCATGTTGCTGAACCTTTAATGCCCATTTTATGCTCTATGCCCGAGCAGACCACATCATTCCTCTTACCGAGGGATCCGTCCGGATTAGCAAGATATTTCGGGACCAGAAACATGGAAACTCCTTTAGAGCCCGGAGGGTCGCCCTCTATACGGGCAAGGACAGGGTGTATAATATTTTCATAAAGATCATGCTCTCCTGCTGAAATGAATATCTTCTGACCGGAGATAAGGAATGTCCCGTCCTTTTGCCTGACTGCCTTGGTCTTTAATGCACCTACATTTGAACCGGCTTCGGGCTCGGTCAGACACATAGTCCCGCCCCATTCTCCGGAGATCATTTTTTTCAGATATCGATTCTTAATTTCGGGAGATGTAAAATTTTTAACCAGATCTGCAGCGCCAATCGTTAGTGATGGATACATGGTAAACGCAATACTGGCAGAGAAAAAATACTCCATTGCAATTCTATATATTATTCCCGGCATTCCGGCTCCGCCCCATTCAGGGTCGAATTTTAAGCCTGGAAAGCCGGCTTCTTTTAAGGATATAAAGGCTTCTTTATATGCTTCCGGCAATTTTACCTCTTTAGTGGCCGGATTGTATATTACCCCCTCTTTATCGCCAAGCGCATTGGCAGGGTAGATGTGATCTACAGCTATCTGTTCGGCAAGATCGATCGTCGCATCAAAAATATCCCGATCAAGATCCTTATATTTTTCAAACCTGTTTATTTTATCCACTTCTAACATTTCGTACAATACAAACCTTACATCGCGCGAATCTACCAACGGATTTAAAGCCATATTGTCCTCCTTCTCTCATCCGGTTTAATTGTTACTTTGACTGACTTTTTGATATGAAAAATGAAAATTATTAAAGATCTGCCACAAAAGCACTAATATACTTTGTGCCTCCTTTGTGGTTAAATCACAGTAAATATTATGTAAAAAATAAGTCGACCTGAGTAAATTACTTGTTCAGCATATCTTTAAAGGAGCCGTTTTTTATTTCCGGTTCGGGTTTTAGGATTAAGAGCCCGTATCTCGTGGAAAGCTTGTTGAGCGATCCTGCCAGCGCTTCCGGATCCATGCCCGAAGCCAGAGAGAACGGACCCTCGGTTGCATTTAATCCTGCAATTAACGCCATATCGATATCCGCGGCCGATTGGGCAATTCCTTCTTTAAACACTCTTACAGCTTCATTAAGCTGAATTGCTGTAAAATCGGTAGACAGGATTTCCGAAGTCTCAAGAGAGAGATCTATATCGGCTTTGCCCGACGACCAGTCGTAAATACCCCTGCCTGATTTCATCCCCAGTTCGTTTCTCTCTATGCGTTCGCTTAAAAATTTCCCGGGCTTCCAGTCAGGCGAAAGCGCTTTTTCATAATACTTCATGCCGTTATAAACGATGTCGAGTCCTATATAATCCATCAATTCAAAAGGACCCATGGGAGATCCGTGTTTTTTCATGATGGAATCTATTGCGTCCGGTCTTATCCTCCCTTCATCGAGAATCGCGCTGAGCAGGGGACGTACAGGGGCATTTACCCTGTTTACTATAAAACCGGGTCTGTCCTTCAGCACTTTAACCGGAATTTTCTGTATTTTTTTTGATAACTGGTATAGAAGTTCGATTGTATGGTCGGAAGTTTTGCCGCCATAGATCAGCTCAACCAGTCTCATCCTGTTCGGAGGATTGAAGAAATGCATACCGGCAAAACTCTCCGGATATTTGACAGATGATCCGATCTCTGTGATGCTCATTGTGGAGGTGTTTGTCGCGAGGATCGTATCTGCAGGAACGTTATCCGCAACTTCTTTAAAAACGGATTTTTTAATATCCATTACTTCAGGCACAGCCTCTATTACCAGCTGTGCTCCAATTACGGCTTCACTGATTTTAGTTGTTGTTTTTAACCTGGTAAGTACGGCGTTCATGTCTTCCTGCATGAGTTTACCTTTGCTGACGAGGTATTCCAAACTCTCCCTTATTTTGACAATCCCCCTGTCAAGGAACTCCTGCTTAATGTCGCTCATGGCCACATCAATACCGGCGAAAGAGCAGACCAGTGCAATGCCATGCCCCATGGCGCCTGACCCGAGGATTGCGATTTTTTTAATATCGTTTAGGACCATACGGCACCTGTCAATATATAGACAATCATACGAATTTAAAAACAATATTAAGAGTGTATCTCAAAACCTGCCTTTCAAGGAAAGATTTCAAAGAAAAACGGCTTAAATTGAATTTTCGGACGCATTCTATGTTAAGCTGGTATATTTACTTTCCTTTAAATACAGGCTCGCGTTTTTCAAGGAACGCAGTGATCCCTTCTCTGGCATCCTCTGAGTCCCTTATAATTTTAAGTCCTTCACTTTCCATTTTTAATCCTGCATCGATACCGTTATTGATACCGGCAGTAATGCTCCTTGTTACCCAGCTTACTGCGATCGGCGGCCGTTTGGCAAGCCGGGCGGCAAAATCCATTGCATCTTTCAATATCTCTCCCTTTGCGGAGATTTTGTCAATAAGACCCAAACTAAGAGCCTCTGAAGCGAATATCTGCCTGCTCAGTAGTATCAATTCCATTGCCCTGGATCTTCCAACAAGACGGGCCATTCTCTGTATTCCTCCCCATCCGGGCATTATTCCAATATTCAGCTCCGTGAGCCCTAAATTTGAGTCCTCTTCATCCGCCATAAACCTGAAATGGCAGGCCAGCGCCAGTTCCAGGCCGCCTCCGTAGGCAAAACCATTGATGGCAGCTATCACTGGCTTGGGAAAAAGATCCAGCTTTGTACAGATATCGGAGCCGCTAGGTCCCTTACGGATATTTGCAAAATCTTTGATGTCCATACCGGCACTAAAAGCCTTATCACCTGAACCGGTTATAACCAATATCCTTACATCATCGTTATTTTCCAATTCATCTATTACAGAATTCAGCTCTTCCCTCGCTCTTAGATCAATAGCATTTACCGGAGGATGGTTAAGAGTCAGAAGACAAACATGATCCTTAATATCAATTGTAATTTTTTTATATTCCATTCGGACTATCTTTTAAAATATTTTGATTATTTTAATTTGGTTTTATTTTTGTTTATTGTCCCTAAGGCCTTTTAAAGCAAAATTATAAATAAAATCTATTATATCATCAACGGAATATCTGCCTTTTGGCGAATACCATATTCTGGTTCTCACAATCATTGATGCTATGCAAAATACGGCCATTTTTTCATCAGTTTCCGCAAAAAATCCATTCTTTATTCCTCTGCGTATAATGCTGCGAGTTATCCGATCGTATTCATCCCGAAGCTTAATGATTTTTTTTTGATTGCCCGGCGACAGGTTGCCCAATCCTCCGTCGAACAACAGCATCGACGTCCTTTTTACCGTAAGAGTAATCCTAAGGTGGTTTTCGATCACTTTTTTCAATTGATCAGGGGGGCTGGTATTTTTATCGTTTTCAAAATGCCTGATAGGCGCGACGATCTCTTCCATTTCGGAATAAAGAATTTGATACAGTATCTCTTCTTTGGATTTGAAAAAGTTATAAATATTAGCGGGTTTGAAATTGCATGCGTCGGCGATATCTTTCATGCTCGTCTCTGAATACCCTTTACTCCAGAAAAGAGCGTATGATTTGGTCATGATCATTTCTTTCGGAGTCTTGTTCTTTTTCATCGTTGAAATTCACTACTTCTATCTTTAAAAATGGAAATAATATACGACAGATTAATCCTGGTTAATGAATAACCATTAATTAAAAATATTTTGTTATGTCAAGAAATATTCCAAGTTTAACTTGACTTTTCTAAATATTATTTTTATAACAATTTCAATTCTTATCTTAAATAAAATAAAGAAGGAGGGATTTATGGCCATTAAAAATAAAAAATTAAATTATCAGGACAAACCATGGGAAAAATTTTATGATAAAGGTATCCGGACAAAATTAAAATATGAAAATCTTTCGATGCCTGAATTTCTAGACCGGTCAGTCGCAAGGTATCCGGACAGAATAGCCCTTGATTTCGAGGGATATTCAATTACATACAAAGAGCTGAATGAGATGGTAAATCGCATGGCCAATTGTCTGAAAGATTTCGGCATTGGGAAAAGCGACAGAGTGGCAGTGCTTTTACCGAATATGATACAATGCTTGATCTCATATTTCGCGATATTGAGATTAAATGCGATAGTTGTGATGAACAATCCTCTCTATTCCGATCGCGAACTTGAGCATCAATTCAACGATTCCGGATCCATAGCACTCATTACCTTGGACCTCCTGGGAGACCGTATGATAGATCTGAGATCTAATACCAAAATCAAGCATATAATAATAGCTTCAATAGGTGATTATCTCCCATTTCCGAAAAGCAAGCTTTTCCCTCTTGTAAGCAAAAGGAAAAAGCTCGCGGCAGATGTAAAGAAAGCAGAATACACATATTACTGGAAAGACATGATCGCAAAATACAGCACCGATTACAAGTCCGATACGATCAATCTGAACAGCGTCGCCATGTACCAGTACACAGGGGGAACCACAGGTATATCAAAAGCCGCGATACTTACACACAGCAACTTGAGCAAACAGGTACAGCAGATAGCCGAATGGTTCATTCCATTCGTACAAAGCCCGGAGATATCGCTGGGCGCTCTCCCGTTTTTCCATGTTTTCGGTCTTACAACTGCTATGAATTTCCCTATATATTGTGGATGGACTTCAATCCTTATACCGAAACCGCAGCCGGATCCTCTTCTCAAAGCCATTAAGAAAAACAGAGTTACTTTTGCCGCGATGGTTCCCACTATGTATATAGGAATGCTTGGCCACCCGAAAATCGGGAAGACCAATCTGACATCGATTAAGGGATGTTTTTCCGGCAGCGCACCGCTTCCTGTTGAAGTAATAAAAGAATTCGAGGAAAGAACCGACGCTGTAATCGTCGAGGGATACGGCCTTACTGAAGCATCCCCCGTAACTCATATCAATCCGTTCCAGGGCCAGAGGAAGGTTGGGAGCATTGGGCTTCCTATCCCTGATACCGAATGCCGCATTGTGGACCTCAAGAAAGGGGAAAAAGATATGCCGGTAGGTGAACCCGGAGAGCTTATAATTAAAGGTCCGCAGGTAATGCAGTCATATTATAAACAACCCGATGAAACGCGTTTTTCTTTAAGGGATGGATGGCTCTATACAGGTGATATAGCGAAAATGGATGAAGAAGGATATTTTTATATAGTTGACCGAAAAAAAGATATAATCCTCGCAGGCGGATTCAATATTTATCCCCGCGATGTTGAAGAAGTATTGTTCGAAAACCCAAAGATTGTTGAAGCCTGTGCCATCGGCATACCCCATCCCAAGCGCGGGGAGCAAGTAAAGGTATTCATTGTACTCAAAGCAGGGGAAACTGCAACAGAACAGGAAATAATAGACTATTGCAAGCCAAGGCTCGCAACATTCAAATTACCGACCGTGGTAGAATTCAGGAAAGAGCTTCCTAAAAGCAACGTCGGCAAGGTGCTCAGGAAGAAACTGCGTGATGAAGAAAACGCGAACTCCAAGAAATAGAAGAGTTAAACAGCATTGATGGGCATGAAGTTTGTGCGTTGGGGCGAAAAATTGTTCGCTTTGTATATAAATTCAAATAACTGATGATTTGGGGAAAGAGTATCCTGTAATATTTTGACATCTCTTCGGATTCCGTCCAGTTACAGTATCCACGGCAAATTACCAAATTATACCCAATCATGTTAATCTTCGAATTCCATAAATCAAGGTTCAGACACCTTCCCCCACTTGCTGAGCTTGCCCTGAGCGGAGTCGAAAAGCAAAACCAAAGTAAAGCCTCCTCCCTTGTCATCACATCAGCTGCGAAGCGATTAGTATAGACATTTGAAGAAAAATCAAATAAACTACCAAGTCCTATACCTGATAAATTATATATTTATTTTAATGAATAAAAAAATATAAAATGATCCTTTATTGGATCGATTAGGTCAGGGACGTTGCCGTCCCATTCCCCCCTCAGGTAGCAGACTGTGTGAAAAATAGGGCAATGGAGAATTATGAAGTTGCAAAAAGAATATTGCTGATGATAAGATCATTCAAAAATTAGAGATAAGGAATCAACTATGTTCATAACAGGAACAGATCGAGAGCAATTGAATTTATTTGAAGAGAGATTAGACGAGCTGGTATCATCGGATAATCCGGTGAGATTTGTAAACGCATATATAGACAAGCTTGATTTAGAAGGAATAGGATTCAAAGTACCTGGGACAAACGGAGGGAAAGGAATCATCTGGACAACATATACCGCTGAGCAACAATAGTTAAGGTACAGAGGAGACTACAGTAAAAGATAGACAAGTATCTGGAGGAGCTTGAACTAAACGATAAGACAGAAGAAACAGAATATGAATTTTTATCAAAAAACCTGATGGAGAAATTAACAAAATTAGAGCAAAATAAGGACAAGATAAAGCTGATCAATCGAATATTTGAAGAGAATCCGGATATGCAAATATACTTTGCGAATGACAAAGACAGCAGATTGCAGAAGGATAACAACCGTATAAATGCAGGATATAATTGCCAGACAGCAGTAGACGAAAAGAACAAGCTGATAATAGCGAATGACATGACGAATGAAAGTAATGATATGCACCAGCTTAATAACATGAAAGACAAAGTGTCGGAGCTTAAGAAAGAGTTTGAAATTGAATCAAAGACTATAATAGTAGCTGATGCAGGAGATTTTGAAGAAAGAGAGATATTGGAAGCGGATAAGAATGAAGAGTTTGAGGTATATATTTCGCACCCAAGAGACTCGCAGAAAGAGAAGATAAAAATTCAAGAAAAAGATGGGAAGGTTCCGGCGAATGAATTCAGGAAAGATGATTTTAAATATCACATAGATGAAAATGTTTTTGAATGCCCGGAAGGCAAAATATTGGAACAAGAAGGCAACGGTTATATAGATAAAAGAACCGGAGTACGTAAAATTAAATATTCCTGCAGGGAATGTAAAGGATGCAGCAAAAGGAATTCATGTACAGATGATAAAGATGGAAGATCAGTAAAGAGTACTGAATTTTTTAAAGAAATTACCGAATTCATGGAAAAATGTAATTCAGACACAGGTAAAAGAATACTGGCAAAGAGGAAAGAGATAGTCGAGCATCCTTTCGGTACAATAAAACATAGTTGGGGCTACAGATATTTTATGCAGAAAGGTAAGGGAGCAGTCTCTGCGGAATTTAGTTTTATTACATTTGTATATAATTTAAGACGTGTGTTAAACATAATTAAGTTTGACAGACTGATGAGTGTTTTGGAGACAGTATAAAAGATGTGTGATTTTGGATAACGTATAATTTAATCATGTAATTTTAGGTGGAAAAATATCTC
>CAZVYR010000054.1:0-16009 GCA_964631555.1 uncultured Leptospirales bacterium | reverse complement strand
AGTTCTTTGGTCTGGTTGCCTTCTGTATAAACCAGGAGTTTATCTTCCCTGATCTCCAGTTTACCCTGGTTCTTAATTTTTTTTCTCCAGTATACCGGTCCGTCAAGGGAAGCGCAGAATACATAATCACCTGATGCAATATATAGTTTATTGTCTTTCTGAAGCGGCGGGTTGATTACTTTCCCTTCCCATACCGGCTTGCCGTCTTTTATGAAATGGATTTCATATCTTGTAACAAGCAATCTTCCCTCAGGCACCGGTTCTTTTTTCTCGAGCTTAACGATCTTTTTAATTTCTTTAATAACTTCTTTAGGTTTTTCCTGTACTGTTATTAATTCTTCGTTTTCATCTTTAAAATCTTCCAGTTTGAATCTCTGAATTTCCTTTTTGCTTACTACAACATCGCTTGTGACGCTTTCCACAACTTTTACTACAGCTATTTCCATATTACCGGTGATCTTTTCTTCTTTCTTTAAGGCTTTTTCAACTATTTTTTCGGTTTCATTTACGTCTTTTGCAGTAACGACTACTTTCTCTTCTTCGGAGATGGCAGGAGCAGCTTCCAGTATATTGTCAACTTCTGATTCAAGCTGCTTTATACGTTTTATTACTTTGACCTGGCCGTCAAAGACTTTGATTCTCGAGGTCTTTTTGGCGTCGGCTTCAACAGTAAATTTTGTTCCGCGAACACCTGCTACCGCGGTCGGTGTTTTTACAAGGAAGCTTTCGTCCTTTGTCAGTTTTTTTGCCTTGCATAATAGTTTTCCGACTTCAAGTCCGACTGTTGTTTTTTCAAGATTATCTTTCCTGGATAATTCGGACAATGTAATGCTTGATTTTTCTTTTACTCTTATTATTGAACCGCCGAGTTTAATATCACATGAGGATTGTGTTCCTGTAGTGATTTTGTCGTTCTGTAAGATGATTTCTCCTACTTCAGGGATCACACTGTTCTTTTTTACATCACCGATAAAAAAAATTATCTTTGAATAATCTTCCCCGGCTTTTTTGGTACAGGTTAGTAGAAATACCAGTATGAAACACAAAGATGAGGTAACTATTTTTTTCATAAACATTGCCTCCTTGTAGTTGATTATGATATACTCTTTTTATGGATTGTTTTATACAATATATATTATAATACAACTAACAGCTTAAATCAAATAAAAAATTATAAATCATGTGTAATCGACGGAATGAAATATTTTAATAAAAATATTTGACAAAGTCCTATTAAGAATTGTATAATTACGCTAAAATAATATATATTATTATTTCTTTTATAATAGAAGCATGGAGGCAGGTTAATGTTAATAAGCAGAAAAATACTATGGAAAGGAATACTCATTGCATGCTTTTTATCTTTGTCATCAAGCGGTTTGATGTCCGAGGATATAAGTTTTTTTCCAATAAAAATATCCGGCCTTACGCGTTATACCGAAAACAGAATTGCCTTTCAGCATATACAGGAACCATGGATCAGTGCCAATAAATTTGACAATTCTTTGGCAAGTCTTTTGATAATAAAGGACAATAAAGTTTATCTTTTCAGGGACGGTTATGATGATGCTACCAAAGTAAAGACAGAAGCTTATATCATGGAATTGAGAAGAGAACTCCCGAAGGATCTCTGGGTGAATAAGATCAATTCAAAACCTGATTATATTAAAATAACCGAGAGAAAAGCCGACCTGATGCTGAATATTACTGAAGATTTTGTTGAGAAAAATTTTGGTGATTTTTACAGGAATATAAGAAATTCATTTATTAATAAGCATCTCATTGTTTTTCGCAACCTGATGAGGGACAGGGTGGAATCAGGGCTATATATTAAAAGAACGCCTCTTTCTCCGCCTGCATTTAAGGAAGTTAAGGAAGCTTCTAAATATTCAATTTCCATATCAGCCAAATCGAACGATGACCTGACTTATTTCGCAGAAGACGCGGATGGGGATGATGTAACCGAGACTTTTTATGTGACTACTAATGACGGTTTTACGTGGGGGTATGGATCCGGTCCTAATATTATATTGATCCATAACAACAAAGAAGAGGATATCAAACAACTCATTGGTAAATTATGTCATGAAGCATTCTATGGGACTACAGAGGAAGAAAACATGATCCTGAAAACCTTTCCCAAGGCTAATGAGATAATCGATACTTTTAACCTGGAGCAAGTAACTATGCAACCTGTTAGCAAACCTGAGCCTAATACTACTAATTAGCATTTTTCTAATGATTTATTTTGCTGCGCTGGCAGGATTTATATTATTATGAATATAGAAATATATATATAAATTAATAAAACCGGTCATAACAACTAACGTTATTAAACTTGTATTAAAACTAATTTTCCCCCGGCGCAGGCTGGGGAAAATCTTATGATTCAGGAGAAAGACAACAACTCTATTAAACAAGAAAATTCTTCATTCGTTTTTTAAGTGATATTCTTTAAGTTTTTCAAAATATGAGTAATACATCCCTTCCTGTTCACCAAGTTTAATATCCGGTTTTGAAGTCTTTCCATGAAAATCCGATCCTGCTGTTATGAGAAGATCATTTTTAGAAGCATACTCTAAATAGAAAGCTGTTTCTTTGGGTTTGTGGTATGTGGATACGGCTTCTATTCCTCCAAGGCCCATTTCTTTAAGATCATCCAGAAATTCGGTTTTTTTTACGAACACGGGATGAGCAAGTACCGGAACACCACCTGCTGCTTTTATTGTGTCTATTCCTTCGCTGCATGAGATGGAACGGAAAGGGACATACGCCGGTTTTCCTTCCAGTAGGTAGTCGCGGTAAAAATGTCTGATTTTGTCATTCTTCTTTTCACCTCTGAGGTATACCTCAAGCCGCGGGTCATTCAGATTATTTTTATTAGTTAATATTTCAAGCATTATTGATACAGCGGAAATCGGTCTGTCGCCCGTAGTTTTTAAAATATTTGCTTCATCTAACGTGAAGTTAATATTTCTCAGAGCGTCAATTCTTTCCCTGGCGACTATTTTTCTGAAGTCGGTAATCTTTTCTATAATTTCATTAATCCCGGTATTTCCAGGATCAACATAGTACCCGAGAATATGTTGCTGTGAACCATCAGCAGGAAATACTGTTGTTATTTCGACTCCGGGTATGTATTCTACCGGATACTGCTCTTTAATGACAAGTGCTTCTCCAATTGACTGGATCGAATCATGGTCTGTAATGGATATTACAGCAATAGAAGCTTCTGTTGCTGACTTGAATATCTCGTTAACAGAGAGATCGGCGTCTTCACTGAAACTGGAGTGTATATGGAGATCGATTTTTTTATTAGTATTTTTCATGTTGTTTATTATTCTTTCTGTTATTTAAACAATGATATACGTAAAGGGGGTTATTCTGTAAACATAAATACTCAGCATGACTGACTTTTTGTTAATAATTCAGACTATAACAGGAAAAATGCCACCCAGGTTCAGTTATTTATTTCCAGTTCTTTAAAGTATGTATAATTCTTAAATTATCATTTTGAGGAAGAAAATCCAGTGGATCAAGGGGGATATTCATGCATCTGAGTTCAAAGTGCAGATGATTGCCTGTGGAGTTGCCTGTACTTCCTGCAAGAGCAATTATCTGGCCTTTTTTAACGAAGTCACCTTTTTTAACAAAATTTACAGAGTTATGCGCGTACTTTGTTTTAAAATTATTTTCATGTTCAATTACGATTATCCTTCCGTATCCCGGGGCATAACCGGTAAAAATTACAAGGCCTTCTTTGGAAGCGATTATCGGCGTTCCTCTTTGCACAGGCAGATCTAGCCCGGGATGGAACTTTCCATTTCTGAATCCCAGTACGGAACTGGTTTTAACCGCATTGGTTATAGGCCAGATAAAATCTTTCTCACTGTATATCCTGAACTCCCTTTTTATATTTTTCTTTTCAAGTTCATTTAAATACTCTGTTGAGTATGGAATAAAATAATATTTCTTGAAGAACTTTTTGTCGTTTATATTTATGCTGTTTAATGAAAATATATCGTTAATATCGGTTGAGATCTTTGAGGTTAAATTAAGTATGGCCTTCCTGGAATCAATGAGGATCCATTTACCCAGCCTTCCGTTGTATTGCTGTATATTTTCATTGTCCAAATAAACCTTTTGCTGAGCTCTTCCTTGTGCGCATAATATAAGTATGAATATTAAAGTATATATTTTTTTCATGTGTATTTTTTATGTATAAGCATTTTTTTATACCTATTCAGATAATATATTACTTTATTCTCCTGAAATAAGCAAACAAATAATGAATAATCTGTATTAAATAATTCAACCTGCCTGATTTATTTTCTAAAAGTATAATAAATTCGTACTAATCTACACTGTTCTATTATACAATTTTTTCTTATTATTGAATTAATTGCTCAATGAAGTTTAAAGAATAATTTTTCTTTATATGTCCTCTGCCAAGGCAGTAATTGTCCCTGGTGATGATATGTTTTCTGTATTCTGTGGAAAATACTCTTTTATAGTCGGCAAGTCTGCACATTTCTATTAGCTTAAGGTTATATCTGCCGTAAGGGAATGCAAAATAATTAACTGTTTTATTCATATAAAGCTCGATGATTCTCTTTGAAAGATAGATCTCTTTGAATAGTCTTCTTTTGGCAGATCCGGAATCTTCTTCTGATATATCCTCCATATCAATATGGCTCATTGAGTGACATTCCACATCAATTCCGTATTCCTCCAGCTCTCTTAACTGCGCCCATGTTATATTGTTTTCAGCGCTGACAAAAACATTATTTGTGTATACAAAGAGTGTTACAGGAAAACCGAATTCCTTAATCAAAGGCAGTAATTTTGTATACATTGAGAGAAATCCATCGTCAAATGAGATGACCAGGACTTTGTCGCTAAACGGGACCGGTTTTGAAAGCCTTTCTGTAAGTTCCGTTAATTTGATTACTTTAATTTTATTATCTTTGATATACTGGAAATGAGAACGTAAGGTTTCCAGGGTTAGGGAGTAATTGCCTTTGCCGTCAATATCATGGTATAACAGTATAGGCACTGAAGAGGGTCTTGATCTTGATTCCTTTTGTTTGATCTCCCACGTGATTTCCTTTTTTATGACAGGACTGATTTCAATTTTTCTCACGCCCGGCAATAGAAGCAGGGAGAAGGGGATTATTAGCAGGAGTACGGAGATTGCTATTAAGACATATATTCTCATATATATTATATTTTTCCTGAATGTATTCCGGTAAATGGAGTATCCTGGTAAAAGCTTAGCATTCAGCCGGCAGGTGTACCGGATGGATATATGAGAAATAAAAATTATTCTGAGGGTATTTTGATATTATTCCCATAAATTTCTTCCGGGGATACCCCTTTCCAGCAGTACTATTTTTTTTACAGAGGTTGTATTTTCCGTTATTGTTTTTTTTATGGATTCTTTAAATACTTTTTCTGATCCTTGAATTATGTTAGTTTTATCATCAGGAAGAGAGGGTACCATGTCTATAACACAAGTATCTTTGTAAAACCATATTTTTCTTATAAAAATATCTGCCGGTACTGCTATTGAAGTATTTTCAGTAACTGAGCCCCTAATTATTTTTTCAATAAGAGATAGTGCGAATCCTTCATTGGTATCAGGGATCGATATTTCTCTTTTTTCTTTGAATATATGTTTACCATCGATGTTTGGAAGATAAATATTTACTGATTTTTCATTGTTTAACAGCGGTATTGAAGGAAATATTTTTAATGGATTCCGATCTGAGATGAAGCAAAACATCAAGTAGTCAAGTATGAACAATAATGATAAACTTATCATCATGAATCTGTTTCTTTCTTTTACGTCCGACCTGACTTTTATGAAGTATCTTTTTAATCTGATTAGAAATATATTATTTATTATTTTTATCATAAGTATTTTATTGATCTGTTGTTTATATTTGATTGAATTTATCTATGTTACCAGGAATTTCTTCAATGTGTCATCTACTTTTTAATGTTTTTATTATATTCTTTAATGAATTGCATTATGCCTTCTCCTATACCATGGGCCAGTTTTTTCTGATAATTATATTTTTTCAGGTTTCCAGCTTCTTTTACATTTGATATGAAACCGACTTCCACAAGGACTGCCGGCATTAAAGAACCTCTGAGTACAAAAAAGTCGGCGTTTTTAACGCCTTTGGATTTTGATTCCAGGATTTTTTCGTCTATATTTTTCTGGATGTAGCCTGCGAGCATTGAGCTTTCCTTTTGTATCTGGGTATTAAGCATTATTGCTTCCACATGCTGCACGTCATTGTATGCATTTTTTCTGGTATTCTCTTCAAGGATGATTACGTTATTTTCCAGGGCTGCTGTTGTTCGTGCTTCTTCATTTGAGGGATTCTGGGACAGGAAGTATGTCTCAAATCCGCTGACGCTGTGCAGTATGGAAGCATTTACATGAATGCTTATAAAAAGGCCGTTTTCTTTTTTCTTCAGCATTCTGTTTGCCATCTGTGTCCTTTCAGCTAATTCGATGAATTTATCGGAGCTTCTTGTCAGCTTAATTTTGATATTTTTCAACCTGGTTTTTAAGTAGTCTTCCAGTATCTTCGATATCTTTAAAGTGATCCATTTTTCTTTAAGTCCGCCTTTTCCGATTGCACCCGGGTCCTTGCCGCCATGCCCGGGATCAATTATGATGAAGCTTATCCTGTCTGCGGAAGCTGAGAAAAGCTGCTCATCCGGCCTCTGCCTGGTTCCCGGTTCCTGCGATGGTATTGCTCTGCTTTGTATTGTAATACGGTTTTTATTTTCAGCAAGTTCGTAAAACGGAAAAAAGTCATCCATTATCTTTTTAAAAAAGCTTAGCGGCAGCAATATTTCGCCTTTCTCTCTTATTACCGGGGAATCTTCTCTTATGAGTCTGCCGTTCAGTATTATTGCCGAAATTCCGACCTGGTAAACTGCCACTGATCCTTTATAAAGCAGTTTTCCTCTGCCTGTTATTATATCAAAAGAATTATGTATTTCTATTTCATTAATAAATTCATGGATTGATATGTATTTTATATTATTATTGTTTATTACACTGATGCTCTTTTGCGGCATCGGGGACAGCGAGGTCAATAAAATGATCGCAGGTAATAAAAGAATGATTCTTCTTTGTTTCAATATACGCATTAGAAATATGGTGTTACTTTCAGTCCGGGCTTTTTACTTGTTCAAATACAATAATATCCCTTCCGGGAGTTTATGTTCTTATATTAGTGATTATTAAGTATCGGTTACTTATAGTATTGCTAAAGGATATTATTGGCAACTGATTGCCTGACAGTCAAGTTGAATATTTTTATAACATGAGTTAAGGTGCCGGGAACGGAGTGGATTCGACTTTGGAACGGAGGGTACCCTTCGGCTGTGCTCAGGGACCGGATATAAGACGATTGTGATACGGAGAGGAAACGACTTTGGAACGGACTGGAAGCGAATCTGAAACGGAGAGGAAACGTAGAGGATACGATTCTGAAACGAATCAGGAACGGGGTGGATACGGATGGAAACAATAAATATACTATGTTATTTTAAGAATTTATAAAAATATAGAGAGATTTTTTTATTTATCTTGAAATCCCTGACAGAGATGTTTTTATTATCATTAGTTTTTAATGCAAAATAAAATTCCGGGGAAGTTATGCTGATTAGAAATAGCGGGTGTAAGATTATGTCTGATTTAAAAGTAATTATATTTTCAATTTGTTTATTATTTATCCTGGTTAGCGGATGTAAAGACCGGGAAATTACCGGTGATGACACTGATAATATATCGAAAGTAACCGGTACTGGTATTGTGTTAACTGACGATACAGTGATGCGGATTGATCCGGTTATTTATTCTTCTATTGTTACTTATATCGGAAAAGGTGAAAAAATAGCGATATTAAACCGGTCTCTTCAAAAGGCATGGGTAGGCGATGGTGAGGATTACTGGTACAAAGTAAAGTATTCAGGCGGTTTCCTCGGATGGATATATGGCAGGAATATTAAAATATTTGCAAAGGACGAGACCGGCAATATAGAAGACTTTCTCTCGCGATTCTGGAAGGAAGAAATCGCGAAATTAAAAGCACGGTTGTCGGGAAAATGGGGTAGTATTACCAGGGAAGGGATTTTACAGGATGAGTATCTGCTCATTTATAATGACGGTAAATATAAATCTTTTAAAAAAGACTCGGATGTTATCCAGGGAAACTATAGCCTGAATTTTCAGAAAAGCGAAATTGTTTTTCAGAACGGGACATATTTTGGGCCGAGAATAAGTTTTCATTCCACAAAGGAAGGTTTTTTCCTGACAAAAGAAGTAAATAAAAAAGAAATAAAATACAAGAAGCTGACCAGCAGGATAGATGATGCGACTGCAACCATAGAGAAAGATAAATCCTCCGGAGTGTGAGTTGCTTTTATCCCAGGACTTAAAGATAATAATTTATTGGAGTTGGCTGGCATTTTATCGATAATCCTGACAAGATTAACAGGAAAGATCAGTCAAATTGGATAAGTTTCTCAATTTTTTATTATAAATGCAAATATGAACAAAAAAATAAGGATAAATAAATATTTATCGCAGTGCGGCCTTGGCGCAAGAAGAAAGGTGGAGGAATACGTGATCAGTAACAAGATCACGATCAACGGCAAGCCTGTGAGGTCACTGGCAACACTTGTGGATACGGAGTCGGATATAGTCAGATTAGATAAAAGAGTATTGAGCCTGATAAACAGACGGTATTACCTGTTATTGAATAAACCAAGGGGATTTATCACTAGTGTAAAAGATGAAAATAACAGGTCAACTGTAATGGACCTGATTCCGGGACAATATAAGAGCGCAGGAGTTACCCCGGTCGGGAGGCTGGATAAGGATTCGGAAGGATTGTTATTGTTTACTAATGACGGGGATATGGCTTACAGGCTGATGCATCCCGGTTTTAAAATAAAAAAAGAATATGTTGTGGAACTGGATAGGAAATTAGCAGAACACGATAAGCTGCAAATTGAGACAGGTGTGGTTTTGTACGGGAAAAGGACAAATCCTGCAAGGATCGATATTATTGATCCGAAAAAAAATATTATTAAAATCATTATAAGTGAAGGGAAAAAACGCCAGATAAGGCTAATGTTTGACCAGTTTTCATATAAAGTAATATCCTTGAAAAGGGTCGCGCTTGGCCCGATAAGGCTGGATAGATTGCCTTCCGGCTCATTTCGCCTTTTAAGAAAGGATGAACTTAGAAAATTAAATCTGCAAATCAGTAATCCTCACAGTCCGCAGGGAAGCACTCCGCATGTAGAACGGGCACCCCGCCAAATATCCTGAATAGACAATAAAAAGAATATAACAGGCGGTTTGAATATGTATTTATCAGAAGTTCCCGCAATATTTGACTAATTGAATCATAATATATTGTCGAAAAATAATATGTTATATATTAAATCGCCAAAGTGTAGATAAATATTATGCAGAACTTAGATTTTTATTCAGGAAAAAACGTCAGGGAATTTGCTCCCCATTTTAATAGTGAAGATCCGGAATATTTTGCTAAAATATCCAATATTCATTCAAAAGACGAGCACAGGAGATATAAAAAAGCAAGCAGGATATTGTCTTTGTTGTTTGCCCTGTGTATTTTGTCCTTCACAGCCGGCCTTATAATAGGCCTGAAATTTGCGTCAGGATCGAACAAAGAACTGGTGGATCCGCATACTAAAGAAGCGGTATCGGATATTGGCCAGAAAGTTACAAGCCTGATCAACAACAAGAAAGATGATGCTGCTGATGTCATTAAAGATAAAAATTTATTATTTTCAAAAGATGATTTTCCTTATGTGATAAGATTCGGGGATAAGTATAATAAATCTCAATCTCAGGAGATCGCCGGGATTATCAGTCATCACGGGCATACGGTCATACTGGCAAATGACAGCGGCAAGTATAAAATTTTTATCGGCCCGTACCGCAGCCATGAAGAAGCATTAAATTCTCTTGGTTTGATAAAATCATATTCTTTAAAAGGGAAAGTGACAATTCTAAAAAGATAAAGAATAATAGAGATTATCAATATTTCACCATGTAACCAGCTATACCGCATAATAATTTTCCACTATTAAACCATTAAAAGAATTGCTAAAAATACTACTGTTTTTAAAATCGGTCGTTTTCCGGAAACCAGGCAGGTATGTTTTTACGTGAGCCGCATTCCGGCATCAATTATAATAATAAAAGCGTATGACTATGAACTACAGTATCAGAAAAGCAGATGTTGCCGACATTGACTCAATTTATTCGATATTAAAGACATACTCCGTACAGGGGGTTATACTTGAAAGGTCCAGAGATGAATTAAATAAAAATGTTGAAAAATTTTTCGTTGCAGATAATAATAATACTATCGCCGGAGTAATATCTTATTATAATTATAGTGATACTTTGATTGAAGTAAGATCATTAGCTGTCAGAGACGAATATTTTAAAAAAGGTATTGGTTCTGCTTTGCTGAATGCCATGGTGGCATTCTTATCGGATAATTTCAGGGATTCCAGGATATTTGCTTTAACGTATCATCCCGATTTCTTCAGGAAGTACCGGTTTAATGTTGTTGCAAAAGATTCGTTGCCGGAAAAGATATGGAAAGACTGTAAATATTGCATGAACCAGGAAAATTGCGGCGAAACAGCGCTGGTATTTTCCGGAAATAATAATTAGCAATTTCACCTGCCGTACCTGGAACGGAATTGAAACCGGAAGAAATAATTAAAGCAGTAATACAGGTTGTTTGAAAATTTGTTTTTCAGAAGCTGAATTCATATGATAGGCAGAAGCGACAAACGGACTTTTAACAGAGTAAAGATCAGCAAGATGCCTCTTGAATACAAGATATCGGGCTGCGACGGGGTTTTTAAAGCAGAGGCTATCAATTTAAGTGCCGGGGGTATTTGCTTTCTCAGAACATCTATTCTAGCGGAAGGAGATATAATTCAGTTAAAATTTAAATTTCATGCGAGTAAAATTGTTCTGAACGGAGAGGTTGTCAGAATAGAGGGAAGGGAAGCTGCTGTAAAATTTATTGATGATGAAAGGATAGTAGATAAATTTGTTGAATGTTTTAATAATGAGTATTCCAAATTAAAGTCAAAGCCAGACTGGAATATTGAAGAAGATGATATCAATGGCAATGGGGAAAATGATTTTAAAAACATGTTTGAAAGCGATGATGATTAACCTGGATGAGGTACATGGACTATTATAAATATCATGCCCTGGGAAATGATTATATAGTAATCGATCCCGGGAACGTCAATATAAGGCTTACGAGGGAGAATATACGGTTAATATGTCACCGCAACTTCGGTGTAGGCTCAGACGGTATACTCTTCGGCCCTGTTGTTAAGGACGGGAAAATAGAATTGCGTATTTACAATCCGGACGGCAGCGAGGCTGAAAAGAGCGGCAACGGGCTGCGTATTTTCTCCAGGTACCTGATAGACAGAGAGTATGTCTCGGACAACAGCTTTTTATTAAAAACGCTGGGCGGAGAGGTAAAAGTCGAGATATTGAATAAAGATCCGATGATGATTAAGATCGATATGGGCACTGTGACTTTCAGAAGCAATGAAATCCCGGTTAGGGGAGAGACCCGTGAAGTAGTGAATGAACCTATTGTTATCGGGGGAAAGACATATAATATGACATGTCTCTCTATCGGGAATCCGCACTGCGTTATATTGATGGATAATATATCGGAAGAAAAAGCAAGGGAGATCGGCCCGCTTATTGAAAATAATGATCTATTCCCTAACAGGATAAATATCCAGTTGCTGAAAATAACAGACAGGCATAATATCAGCATTGAAATATGGGAAAGGGGCGCAGGTTATACACTTGCATCAGGAAGCAGCAGTTGCGCGGCAGCAAGCGCTGCGTATAAATCAGGATTGGTGGACAGGAATGTGCGCGTGCATATGCCCGGGGGAATATTGGATATAGAGATAGACGATATGCTTCACGTGCAGATGATAGGGCCTGTAACAAGCGTTGCTGAGGGAAATTTTTCAGAGGAAATGCGATCACAGCTTGTGTAGCAATCCATCCTGGCAAGGGAGTTGTATCCTGCGCCGGAAGCAGGGAATCCTTTATAAATAATAATAAGCAATTAAAAGAGTTGTTTCAGGATTTTTGGTTTAAAAGATCTTAAAGTTCAGATTTTGAAGGTATTTATTATTTCCAGAATTTTGTCTTTATAATTCCGGAATATTTCAACGCTTGTTATTGTTTTTACATAATATCCGAGATTATCTTTCTTATAGAATCCTTCTATGCCTGAATAATAAGGCGAATAGGTATCCCTGTAACTATATACTATCTTTTCAATTTTTTTTGTGATTACATTTCTTTTTAATGTATCACTGCCAAGTCTCTTTCTCCAGTGTTCTTCTACTATTTGGGCATTTCTAATCACACTTGGAAAGCTTTCACTGTCGATAGCGAGTAACAGGTCATAGCTCGTGTATGACCCGGTCTTTGCCGATTCGGTTTTGCCGCTTTTCTTTTCTTCTGTTGTTTGAAACCTGATCCCTAATAATACACCATAGTAGTTATAATTATTTTTTACTCTTATTCTTTTTGAAATTATTTTTAATGACGGAGGTATCTGAATAGAATAAAACATGTTATCGTTAATAAGGGTAATGACATTATTCTCCCTGTAAATCAACAGGGAGGCATTTTCATTCAGCTTTTTGAATCTGCTGCCTTCAGTCTTTAGCAGATTTCTTATTTCTCCTGAGGCTTTGATTTGTGCTTGGTAAATTATATCGTTTTTTGACGGCAAGGCTAAAATTGACTTTAGTAATGTCAGCCCTTCTGTTTTATAATGACTTTTGATCAGTTCTATTCCCTGGTTGATATAATAATCCAGGCCTTCAATGGAGACCGGTTTATAATCGAAGTCAGGTGCCCCTGATGTCCAGAATTTTCCGTTTTTATCTATGTAGTACCTGTTTCCGTCTTTGTCTTCGAGAAGCGTCCAATCCGGCATTTGTGCTGTTAAGGGGATGGTGTATGAGAGTAGAAAAACAAAAATTATTAATATATTTTTTAACAGGGAGTTAGACGCAGGATGTTTCATGAAATAAACGCGGTATTATTGTAAGTGATTTACAGGTATTATATATTCTGATAGTATTAGCGGCATTTTTTAGTTTATATCGTAAATTTATTACTGATACTATAAGATTATTAAGATTAGAAAAGCAACTAAAAAGAGAAGCCCGACCAGCATGACTATATAAATAAGCATCTTGCTGTCAGACTTGCTTTTTTCGCTTTTTAATGATTTTGTTGTTTTTTGAGCTACCTCTGTTTCTATCTTTACATTTTCCTCTTCTACTACTCTGACCAGTACATTTTTAGCAGCCAGACCGTAGATATAATACCCTTTCTTTTCCATTGGTATTTTTTCAGTGATACGGATATTTATTGGTAATATTTCATCTTCTTCCGATACTGCCTTGAGTGACTTCGCAACGTGCCTGGAAATGTTATCATTTCCTGCTAACAGGACTTTTATTTTTTCCCCTACCTTTATATCGTTTATGTATTTGCCTTTGATCGGTGAAATGATGACCCTGCCGCTAATGACGTAATCGGACTTTGATTCAATCTCAGTTAATTTGTCGGTGTGGACATCTTCCGGCTTTTCCGCTTCACGGTTTTCGGCAAATGACCCGGGTTCTTCTATAGGGATATTTGCTAATTCAAGATTTAGGGAACTGGCAGTATCCAGGCTTATCTTGCAGATAACTGCATTAACGGAATGGAATTTGGAAATGATATCTTTTATCATGTCGGTGAGATCTTCAAGATTATCTCCCTCCATGGCGGAATATATGTCATAATTTTCGAGGGATTGTGAGAGGTGCAAATTAAAATCATATGATGGGAGAACATTATCCGTCTCGTTTTGAGTGAAATCAGCAAGGTCCGTATAGTATGTTTTCCAGCTGTCAAATATGCTGGCTTTCTGAAGGGTATTGTCATTTTGCATGATAAGAGTAGTGATGTTCATTATATATGTGTTCGGGATATTGATAAAAATCAGGAATATACCGAAGGTTTTTATGGTTTCTATGTCGAATTTTCCCTTTATTATCTTTACGTCATTATATTGACCTGATACCATTAATTTTGCTCTTTCTATATCACCGCTTGTGTATTTAAGAGCAATATCAAATAGTTTTGATTTTTCGTTAAAAGTATCTTTTTGTGTGCTGGTTTCCGACATATTACTGTCCTTTATAAGTCTTTAGATAAACTTTTTTCAATAAGTTCGTATTTTTTCTTTGGCGTAAGCTCGATTAGTTTATTTAGTAATGCTACGATTGCCGCTAAATGCTTGGCATTTGTCTCGATGGTATAATATCCCCCGGTTTTAAGTTCATCAGTAATTGTAGTTTCATCTTCCGGTAATTTAAGACCTATATCGGCACCAAATTGTTCGATCAGGTGTTCCGGACAGAGGTACTTGACTGAAAGTTTTATTATTCCGATTTCGGCTCTTTTAAGCAGTTTATATCCTTTATATTTATCGTCTGTTAATTTAGGCCATTTTTTTGGATTATCGGTCATTTGTAATGTTAATTTTTCATTTTCTTTATTCTGCAAGATCCTGAAATATGTGTTGTAAACCTTATACATTGATAAAAGGCCGTATAAAGTATCATCTTCGATTTTAGTTGTGTCTCTTTTATCTTTTAATGGTGATTTCATAAATTGATTTTATAATTGCTAGAAAGGTTTTTAATATCCTTTTAAAAACTTATTATAATTGCAAGTAAGATTTTTTTTTGAGGTTAATATGCGAATCAGGTTTTGAGCAATGTAATGGGAATTTGATTTTACATTGTATTCTGATATTATTATATCGGAGCTGTTGTTGCTTTTATGAAATTGTTTTGTGAGGATATACCATTTTTATTTAGCTGCATTAATGCTGTGTTTTCATTTGATTATATTACGGGATGTAATTTTTTAATCTTTATTCCCGCAGTTCGATATTGATTTTTAAGTACTTTTTCTTTTCCCTTTGTTAACAAGGATAATATTGAATGTTTATAGTACTGTTTTTAATTTATTTTCTGCAGGCGGATAAATATTATATTTTTTTAATACAGCTAAATTTTATGTGATATCCTCACTTAGAAAAATATTTTTTTTAAAAAAAGTATTGACACTTTTTTATGTTACAACATTATAGTCGCTATTAGTAAAAGCCTTGGTATTCGTCTTTTAATATACCGCTTTTTTTACGGTAGTACTTAACTATAGTCGGCTTTATCATTAAGTAGCTGGCAATAACTCTATCAGGCCATCCATAGTCAAGCAGCCTGTAGATAGAAGTTTTCATCATGCGCATAGGCTGTACCTCCTTGTCGCGTAATTTTCCCTTGTCCCCCATTTTAATGCAATGTTGAAATTTGTCAAATATTTTTTATCTTCCCAAAAAAAAATTTAATGTTCCCGGTATTCTCACCGATAATTGTTTATTTTATCTGACCTGAGGCAGTATTTATCTTAATGACATTTCTATTGATTATCCGGTGTGCTTTAGCATACGATTCTGGAACGGTGGGGAAGCACAATAGTTCCATGTTAAATGTTCCAGGTTCCAGGTTTGGGATTAGATTATTTTGAATGCCGTTTGTTATTTTTCCATTAGTTATCTTGAGGTATAATGATAGGATTTGAAGCGGTTTAATACCGGATATCCGGTATTATGGAGCGGATAGAATGCTGAGAGAAATTAGTATATAAGCCTCAAGAACAAGGGGCTTAATGCCTCGCGAAGCAAGGTATTAAGCCTCTTGTTTTGTGTGGATGAGAAGTAAGATACAGGCACCGGTTTGGAACAAGAGGTTGGCTGATACCTTGGTCTGTGCTGTAGAATCCCCCTCTGCCGCTGCGCGG
>CAZVYR010000053.1:0-16090 GCA_964631555.1 uncultured Leptospirales bacterium | reverse complement strand
GGGGATTACTGGGTAAGCGATTCATCCCCGAGCAGTTATATCCTGGAAAAGATACTTCTTTCAGCCGGAGAGCGGGCTGGAAAAGGCTTTAATAAACAGGTGATATCCGGTATAAAGATACCTTATATTGAATGGCTGTTTCCGGGCATTCTCGGTATGAACATGATGTTCAGCTGCCTTTTCGGTGTTGGATATGTGGTAGTCCGCTACAGGAAAAACGGGGTTCTTAAAAGATTCAGCGTAACGCCAACCAAACCTTATGAGTTTTTAACTGCCCAGGTCCTTTCAAGAATGTTTGTCATGTTGTTTACTACTGCTATCGTATATATCGGCTGTGCGCTTTTATACGATTTTGAAAACAGGGGCTCGTATTTAAGTCTGTTGTTTATTTTCGCGCTAGGAGGCTTCAGCATGATCTCGCTTGGACTACTCATTTCCGCGCGCAGCAGCAGCGAGGAATTTGCCGGCGGCATTCTGAATATTATCACATGGCCGATGATGTTCCTTTCGGAAGTCTGGTTTTCACTCGAAGGCGCTAACCCTATCATGCTGAAAATATCAAAACTTTTTCCTCTGACTTATCTTGTTGACGGTGCGCGTAAGATAATGAACGACGGCCAGGGGCTTTATGATATAAGATATAATATTTTGGCACTTGCAATTATGTCGGCACTGTTCCTTGTAACAGGATCATTACTATTTAAATGGCAGAAGAGTTAAACGCTGTTTGAAAATTCTATGAGGTCTTCCAGTATCCTTAATGCGTTTCCGGAGTCAATAGACTCTTCTGCAAGGATTACTCCTTCTTTCAATGAAACATCCTTACATGCAGCAATGGCGAATCCCGCGTTCAGACAGGCAATGTTGCGCATCGGGCCTTTTGCTCCTGTCAATATATTCCTGATGATATTCGCGTTGTCCAGCGCATTTCCTCCGATTATTGATTCTTTGCTGCTGAGCTTATAACCCACTTCCTTTGGATTGAATTTGCTGACTTTTATACCTTTCCCATTAATATAAGCAACAGTTGTAGGAGCTGAAATAGATACTTCATCAAGACCGTCATAAGATGAAACAACGAAGCCTCTCTCAACACCAAGCTTTTTAAGAACATTAGCCAGCTTCTCTACAAGATCCCGGTCATATACACCCATCACCTGGAAAGTGGCATTGGCCGGATTTGTCAGAGGGCCGAGAATATTAAAAACCGTGCGCACGCCTATTTCTCTCCTGGGTCCTATCGCATATTTCATTGCGGGATGGAGCTTGGGAGCAAAGAGAAAGCCGATACCGACTTCATCAATACTTTTCGCAACATTTTCCGGAGTAAGATCGATCCTGACATTAAGT
This sequence comes from uncultured Leptospirales bacterium, assembly GCA_964631555.1. Classification (GTDB taxonomy): domain Bacteria; phylum Spirochaetota; class UBA4802; order UBA4802; family JAFGDQ01; genus CAZVYR01. Next base: position 14,740 of record CAZVYR010000053.1, on the reverse strand, counting down.
GCCTCAAGCACATCGGCGCTGCCCGCTTTACTTGACACACTTCTGTTGCCGTGTTTTGCAACCTTGACTCCTGTGCCTGCAGCGATAAAAGCGGAGCAAGTGGATATGTTAAAGCTCCCGGATTCATCTCCGCCTGTTCCGCATGTATCCACGAGGTTGCCGGATTCGGGTTTGATCTTGATTGACTTTGCACGCATAACAGTTGCAAATGCCGCTATTTCTTCAACGGTTTCTGTCTTCAATCTCAATGCTGTCATAAACGATGCGATCTGTGCTTCTGTTGCCCCTCCTTCCATTATCTCATCCATAACAGAAATGGCCACATCTTCAGTAAGGTTTTTATTTTCTATAACAGATTTTATTGCTTCTTTTATAAGTATACCGTCTGCTTTTTTCTTGTATTTAAACTCAAGAAAATTCTTCAATATCTTTTTCCCTTCCTGGGTTAATATTGACTCAGGATGCACCTGTATGCCTTCAGTCAGGTCATATTTGTGCCGTACTCCCATTATCTCACCGTCATTGCTCTCGGCAGATATTTCAAGAACACCGGGTATGGTGTTTTTATCTATGGCAAGAGAATGATAGCGGGTTGCCGTAAAGTTATTCGGAATATCGGAAAAGATGCCTTTGTTATCATGGCTTATTTTGCTTACCTTGCCATGCATGAGTTTCTTTGCAGATACAATATTACCGCCAAAAGCATATCCTATTGCCTGGTGACCAAGGCATACCCCTAAAATCGGTATTTTCCCGGAAAACATTTTTATTACATCAACGCTTATACCCGCGTTTTCCGGCCTGCCCGGTCCCGGAGAGATCACGATATGCGAGGGATTGATCTTGTTGATTTCCTCGATTGTGATCTCATCATTTCTAATAACTTCAATCTTTTGATTCAGCTCAAGAAGATATTGTTTTAAATTATAAGTAAATGAATCATAATTATCTATTAATAATATCATTTTAATTCTCCTTAATTCTCCACCTGCTCCATAGCTTTTGAGATTGCTTTCATTTTATGAATCGTCTCATAGTATTCGCGCTCCGGGTTGGAGTCTGCTACCAGGCCCGCTCCTGCCTGCATGTATGCAATATTGTTTTTGATAATAACTGTTCTGATTGTAATACAGCTATCCAGGTTCTGGTCATATGTAAGATACCCTATCATGCCTCCGTATATTCCCCTTCTATCCGGCTCAAGCTCGCTAATAATTTCCATTGCCCTTATTTTAGGAGCACCGGATAAGGTGCCTGCAGGAAATGTAGCTTTAATGACATCAAAGACATCGTATTCCCCTGATAGTCTTCCAACAACGTTTGATACTATATGCATTACATGTGAATAATACTCGATAATTTTTAACTGATCTACCTTGACAGAACCTCCCTGGCAGACTCTGCCTATATCATTTCTCCCGAGATCAACGAGCATTATATGCTCTGCAAGCTCTTTTTCGTCCGAAAGCAGTTCATCTTTAAGCTGGATATCTTCTTCCGGATTTTTACCGCGCGGCCTAGTTCCTGCGATGGGCCTGACAGTTACCTGGCCGTCCTGCACCTGCACCAGTACTTCGGGCGATGACCCGATTATTTCAACATCATTGCACTTTAAATAAAACATATACGGGGACGGGTTGATAACGCGAAGGCTTCGGTAAAGGTTAAAAGAATCGCCTGTTACCGGTACCTTCAGCCGCTGCGATAAAACAACCTGAAAAATATCGCCTTCATAAATATGTTTCTTTGCTGTTTCAACTGCCTCTTCATATTTTGTTTTTGAAAAATTTGATTTAAATGCCGGTTTACCGTTTTCAGTATTGAGTTTAAAAGGTTGAAGCTTTTTCCTTGAACCCTCTATTTCATACGCCATTTTTTCAATTTCAACTACCGCCTTATCATAAATTTCCGACAGATTAGACTTTTCATCAATAAGCGATGAATAGACCAGATAGAGCTTATGAATAAGATGATCGTAGATGATAACTTTATCAGCTATGATAAATTCAAAGTCAGGGGTATCCATTTCGTCTTTTTCAGGTAAAGTGATCTTTTCAAAATATTTTATCATATCATACCCGAGGTAGCCTATTACACCATTGGTAAATGGCGGAAGGTTTGGATCCCTGTAAGAGATTATTTGCTGAAAATATCCCCGTACATATTCTAACGGATTAGCATAAATCCCGCAGTCGGTTTTTTTATCGCCTTCAATGAGAAAGACTCTGCCGTCTTTGCACATTATGGCTTTTTCCGATGTACCCATAAAAGAATATCTTCCGAAAAATTCTCCGCTTACTGCACTTTCAAGAAGATATTGATATCTTTCTTTTCTGAGTCTTAAAAAAAGAGAGACTGTTGTATATAAATCAGCCCTGAGCTCAGTATATAATGGTATCAGGTTATATTCGTTAGTTAATTGAATGAATTCATTTTTCCCGGAATAAATTTTAGGCAATGTATGTTCTCCATTATGAATTAAAAATATTTTCAAAGGCGTTTCTTTATATAGAAACACCTGTAATTTATTCAACACTTTTTTAAAAAATATTTAAATAAAGCTCCCCGCCGCCAGCAGTGGAGTTTTCTCCACAGAAGGCAGTGGAGTTTTCTCCGCCAAAAGCTGCGGGGAATTAAACAATTGGGAGATTAAAAGGCTGGTTTCCAGTAGTGGCGAATTATCTATAATGTGCCTGGTTTGGTTTTTTGCCCATTTAACTGACTAAATATATTGTATTTGTATCGTAAAGGAAAGTGTAACTTTCTATATTTAATTATCCTGAATATGAATAGATTGACAATTATTTAATGCTGTGAATAATATCATAAAAATTCAATATTTATTATATTTCTTTGTATTTTATAACTCTATTATCATGAATTATTAATAATATTATGGAAAAACAGGAAAAAAGCAGCTTCTTAAAAGATTATATTGAGAGGGTCAAATCAGGTAAAAAATCCCCGGAATCCATAAGAAAAAGAAGATTATCAAGAATCATACTGGTCATTGATATAATAATAGTTATAACAGTATTGATTATTTTCAACAGAAATTCGAATGAACCAGTATACCACAGCACGAGTCTTTCTGTTAATGATATTTATTATAGGGCCTCAATAACACGTGAAAAGGAATCAGGCATATATCTCTTTTCCTTTGTGATTAAATCCGAGTCAAAAAAAGAGAAAACATTATATTTTAATGAATCGATTGCAAAATTGGATTTAAAATATAAAATGAATACTATTTATACTACAATAATCGGGGATAATCTTCAAAAACTCAAAATTTTACCAGGTGAAGTAAAAACTTTTGTATCGGAGATCAATGATTCAGTTATCAGGCAGTTTGCCAGTGAACATGCTGATGTAATAATTCCCCGTAAAAAAACACTTTTCCATGTAAAAAGGTATATCCCGCTTTCCGGAATAATTACGATAAATACAAAAGAAAAAGTTTTAGCGAGAATAGATTTTAACTATATGGTAGAATAAAATGACTGAAAGACCATCATGGGATCACTATTTTATGAGAATTGCACAGGATGTCGCCACCAGGGCGACATGTATCAGGCGAAAGGTAGGAGCAGTAATTGTTAAAGACAAAAGGATTCTCTCCACCGGGTATAACGGTGCTCCAACCGGTATAGCTCACTGCACAGAAGAAACCTGCCTGAGAACGCGTTTTAATGTTCCCTCAGGCGAAAGGCATGAACTATGCCGCGGCTTGCATGCCGAACAGAATGCCATAATCCAGGCTGCACTGCATGGAGTATCAATTAATAACGCAAGTATATATATTACGAATCAGCCATGTTCAATATGTACTAAAATGCTCATAAACAGCGGGATAAAAAAGTTTATTTTTAAAGATCCATATAATGATCAGCTTGCAATTGAAATGATCAAAGAGGCGCTTATTGAGACAGTTATTCTGGATATGGTAAGCGATACTCAGATATGAGTGTCGTTAATTTTCGTTTAAAAGGAAATTTAAAGATAATTTAAATAGCGGTTATTTGCGAACAGTGACGTTAAGTGTATAATCGCTGCCCTTGAAATAGGAAAGCGTGAAGTGTGATACTACTTCCGGATCATAATATTTACAACTAAAAATATCTATATATGCGTTATTTGAGGTATACGCGAAGTGCCCGGATATCAGTGAAGATTCAATAAACTGAGTAACGGAGCAACCATTGCATTTCTCTTCAGTCCCGAGACTGAGAATTTGTGTTTCCCCGAAACATTTCATATTTAAGAGTCCGCTCAGTTGCAGAATATATTGCCTGATTATCTCTTTATCCCTGATATAATCCGGATAGCAGTTATGAATATCCACGCTGGTATACAGTGCCCAGGCTTTATTCTCATTATACCCTTGTACAACAGGTATTTCTCTTTTATTTGACTCGGTCCTGGCAATAGTACTTAACATTAAATGATCCCCCTGAGAGCATCCCGACATTTATAAGCAGGCAATTTGATATATTTTAAAACTTTTGTAAAGATATTTTATTCAAATACTATAAAAAATATTCATTTGATTAATGATCTAATTTAAACACTATTTACTACTAGTTTCGGATAAAAAACCTGAAATAACAGAATAAAACATTAATAATTTACGCGCTATGGAAAAAAATATTATTAAGTATATATTATGTCACTTAAAATCAGCAAAATAAAAAGATCAAGCAGTTTTTAATATTAGCATAATAAAATTCTCTAAAAGCTCAAAAAGTATATACTAAAGACTCCAAATCGCCGCCTGCGGCGGGGATATGCTACGCATTTTTTTAGTGATTACAAAACTTATGTGGGAAGTAATAGTAGTAATATTCTCTCTAAAGTAACATGCCAAGAGATTCGTTTTTGTTCGTAGATACAAGGCGAACACTGATCAACTTACCAGGTTTATCGCTCTCTATATAAGATTCGTTGATAGCCATCTTTATGTAATTACCGGTAATCGCCGTATATCCTTCATTGCCTCTGTTCTTCTCAATGATCGATAACAGGTTTTGGCCTGTAAATTTTTTCCGGTAATTCAGGCCCGTTTCCGATGCAAGTTTCCGCATTCTCTCTGATCTATGGGTTATCTCCTGTGAACTACAACCGTGCATTTCTGAAGCCGGTGTACCTGAACGTGCGGAGAATGAAAACTGATGTACATAAGAGAATTGTACATCTTCGATTATTCTCAAACTCTGCCTGAAGTCTTCTTCGGTTTCGCCGGGAAAGCCGATTATAATGTCTGTTCCTATGGCAATGTCATTGTTTATTTTTTTTATATTCTCAATCAGTTTCATATATTCTGAGACAGTATAAGGCCTTTTCATTCTTTGCAGAATAATATCCGAACCCGATTGCAGGGGAAGATGAATATGCTGGCAGAGTTCCACGTTATTAAACAGATCGATAAATGCTTCTGTAACATGCTTCGGTTCAATCGAAGAAATGCGTATCCTGAATTCTCCGTTTATTTTAAGCAGATCCTCTACAAGATCGGACAGACTTTTATTTCCATAATTATATTTCCCGATTGTTATCCCTGTAAGGATTATTTCCGGGCATCCTGAATCGATTAACTTTCCTGCATGAGTCAATATATCATTAGAGTCCCTGCTTACAGGTTTACCCCGTACATTAGGTACAATACAATATGTACATTCTCCGTCGCATCCATCCTGTATTTTTATGAGCCCCCTTGTCCTGTAAAAAGGAAGCGGAAAATCTTTCTGGTCGGAATCTTTAATATTATTATTTTGAGCCGGTTTATTCGTTTCTTTTTCCGTATATGCGGAAGCAGAGAGCTTGTCAAAGTGCTTCTTCACAATCCTGTATATATTCTCTTTTTCCGCGTTCCCTGCAACCGTGAAAACGCCAGGCATACTGTTAATGCCGTCGCGGTCCCTTTCAGCAAGGCAGCCTGTTACCAGCACGTTTTCCTGCCCGGCAAATGCCGCAGCCTGCCGGATATAATTCCTGCATTTTTTATCGCTTTTATTTGTGACAGTACAGGTATTTACGATTACGAGATCAACCTTACTCCCGAAGGGTTTGCTTATCCATCCGTTGTCAAGAAACTGCCCGGCAATTAACGAGGATTCATACTGGTTTAACTTGCACCCCAGTGTTTTTATTGAAAAAGTTTTTTGCATAAATCTTAAATTCTGTTAGCCGACTGTGCACGTATCTGTTTAAAAATATATCTTATCCTTACTATAGCTGTCTGATTGGTCAATATCGCCATAATAGTTAGAATGATCATCATTGGATATTCCCTGGTAATACTGAATTTGTTTAAAACGATCATAATAAACGGATGAAAGACTGATACGACCCACAGGAGTATTACTCTCTCGGATCTTTGCATTAACCCGATTTTAGTTGTAATGCCGTTTACTTCTCCTCTGGCTTTGGCATAGCTGGTAATTTCTGTTCCGACTATAGTCAGTAACATGATGACCAACATGAACAGATTGTCTCTGAAATATAATGCTATGCCTCCGAACATGATCGCGTCCGAATACCTGTCTATATTGGAATCCAGGTAAGCCCCTTCTTTTGTTATCTGGTTTGTTAATCTCGCCAGTCTTCCGTCAAGAGTGTCCAAAATCCCGCTTCCAATCAAAACCCATCCAGCTCCAGCGAAATTTCCTTTAAAGTATAAGTATCCCGATATCAGTGCCAGAAAAGGCGAGCAAAGGGTCAATGTATTTGGAGTAAGTTTTAATTTAATGAATATATAAAGAAAAGGATATGTAAACCAGTAGCCATATTCCCTTAAGAAAGAACCGAGAAAGGTTTTATGACTATACGCAGGAATAATTGCATCCCTTTCACGCTTGCGATATAAAAATGCGAATATTATTAGCGTGACAATAGCTAAAAGATTTAAAATAATTACAGGCCATAATGATCTTATAATTTCATTTTGTATCATATTTATGTTATCCGTTAATTATTATTAATATTCCGATAAACAATATTCAATACAGGACTCATGAGTAATATTTTTTAAGCAACTATTATGTTTGTGAATCAAATAATGAGAAAATAATTAAATTATAGTCAATATAATTATTATTATTGTTAATTTTTATTTATATTGATAATTATACTTTATTTCAAATATCTTATAAGTCAATAAAATTCAAAGAATAACAGGATAATAAAATGAAATCAATTACAGAATATTTAACTTTTAATACCAGTTCAAGACGGGATTATATCAATATAACAAAACTGATAGAAGATATTGTTTATAAAAGCGGCATTAAAGAAGGCATGTGCCTGGTAAATGCAATGCATATCACAGCTTCAATATTCATCAATGACGCAGAAAGCGGATTGATCAGCGATTTTGATGAATTCCTGGAAAAATTAGCACCGCACGAGCCAGTCAGCAAATACAGGCATAACCGCACAGGTGAGGATAACGGGGATGCTCATTTAAAAAGAAGCGTTATGGGAAGAGAAGTTGTTGTTGCCGTTACCAAAGGGAAACTTGATTTCGGGCCATGGGAACAGATCTTTTACGGAGAGTTCGACGGTAAAAGACCAAAGCGGGTACTGATAAAAGTAATCGGCGAATAAAAAAGTGATTATATTTGTCAGCAGCGTGTTAAACTAACTATAGACAATTTATTTAATAATTGACTAAAGTATTTAATAAGTTTATAATAGAAGATAATAAGAAGATAATAGATGACAAAAGACTTGCCGATAATTCGAATGAAGATAATAAATTATTAATAATCCGGTATCAGTAAATAATTATATTTACAGGATTATCCATGAAAAAGAAATTATTATTTATTTTAGAATTATTAATATTGATTATAACTCTTAATATGGTTGCTGTTGCTGAGAATTTCTCAATAGTTGAAGAGGATAAATCATTCTGGGACACCCTCTTAAGCGAGAAATCAATTATAAATAAGAATCTTTTATATGCTAGTTATATAGCATACAAAGACAGGTTAAACGATCTTTCCATTGAAACCTTCAAAGAATGTCAGAGAGTAAATTCATCAAACAGCATTATCGCCGGAATATCGGATTATTATATAGGCAAAAATCTTTATTTTGTTGGCAAATATAAGGATGCCATAGCCAGGTTTTTAAATGTTAATAATTATAATCTTGAGAAATATAATTACATTAAAATTGCGGCCTTACTGAATACAGCTATCGTTTATCATAAGCTTGGTGACGAAGAAAAATTCAGGAATACATTACAGCAGGTTATCAGCCAGGATATTACCGGTAATTACAAAAAGCAGGCATTGAATATCCTGTCCAGCATTCAGTAATATTTTATAATACTAATACCGCCTTTTAATTTACTTATTCAAGTTGACTGACTATTTATTGAGGGTATTACTACAAAATACTCTAGCCTACAATCCCAGCACCAGGGTGGCAACCGTAAAATAAATAGTAATCCCGCCCATATCAACACACGTAGAAAGCAGAGGACTTGAGATAACAGCAGGATCAAGTTTTAATTTAGTAGCAATAAGAGGTATCATTGCACCGAAAACAGTAGACCAAATAACCTGAATACATAACGCCAGCGCGATCATTGTCGCAATTGTGTAAATACTAAATTCAGGGCCAATATTACCGGATGAAAAAAATATAACCCTGAGATACGTAATTATTCCAAGACTGATAGAGAGCATTGCGCTAATTACAAATTCCTTCCTGACTACTTTAAAAATATCTTTGGTATTCAGTTCGTTTAAAGCCAGCGATCTGATTACCACAGAGGCGGACTGGGAACCGGTATTGCCACCGGCTGAATTAAGAAGCGGCATATAAAAAGACAGAATAATTAACTTTTCAAGAATATTCCGAAAACTCTCTATAATAAATCCGTTTAATATTCCCATAATACCCAGAATAATTACCCAGAATACTCTCTTCCTGTAATGTATAAACGGCGGAATTTCAAGATAAGGCTTCTCCTCAACTCCCCCGCTGATAGCTACGAATTTCTCAAAGTCTTCCGTCTCTTCTTCCCTGATAACGTCAATAGCATCGTCATGAGTAATGATCCCTGCGAGCTTGTTATTGAGATCAATAACAGGCAGGGCGATTAAATTATATTCTTCAATCAGTCTTACAGCCTCTTCCTGGTCGTCTTCTACATGAGCAAAGATCATGTCTCTTTTCATTATATCTTTAATTCTTTGGCTGGGAGGAGCGAGGATCAGTCTTCTTAAAGACACAAAGCCCACAAAACGCGATTGATTATCCGTAACATACATATAATAAATAGTTTCCTTGGAAGGCGCGACTTTCCTGATAGTCTTAATCGCGTTTTCTACACTATCGTCCTCATTAAGAATGGCATAGTCCGTGGTCATGATCGCCCCGGCAGTGCCTTCTTTATAAGAAGAAAGTTTTATTACATCCGTCCTGTCATGTGTCGGCAGGAGTATTAGCAGTCTGTCGGCAATATCTTTATCCAGGTGCAGAAAAAGGTCTGCCCTGTCGTCGTGAGACATCTGCATCAACAATTCCGTGATATTTTTTCTTTGCACACCTGAAACCAGCGCAACCTGGACATCCATATCAAAGAATGAAAAAATCTCGGTTTTGCGGTAAACATCTACAAACTCCAGTATCTTCCAGATCTCGTCAGGAGTTAAAAGGCTTAAATATTCCGCTATTTCTTTTTCGTGATTATCATCAAGAAAGGATTTAATAATACTAAACTTTTTCTTTTTTAGCAGGTCCCTTAATTCGGGAACAAGGATGGGATTTTTCATTTCCTGCCTCCATTCTTATTCATCAACCGGAAGGCAGAAAATAAATATATAATTACTCTTTAAAAGTGCTGATAAAGAGCAGCCATAAATTAAATTTTGTAATTATTCCGGATTTCTGCCTTAAATTGTTGAATGCTGTTCGACTCAGTTTCCGCGGCACAGCGCCGTCATCCATTTTATCCTCCGGGAATTATTTCAGAAGTATGTATTAAATAATTCCGAATAATCCCTTTTAAACAAAAATACTCTAATTATATTAAATATTTTTTATTCAATATCAATAACAATTTTTTAAAAAAATAAAATTTTATGTATGTCCTATATTTAATCTATCCTGCTTTATATATTTTATCTGCCGTTTCCCCTCCGTTCCATAGTCGCATCCCCTCCGTCTCGGAATCGTATCCCCTCCGTTTCAAAGTCGCTTCCACACCGTTTCATAGTCGTATTCACTCCGACTCAAAACTGCTTCCCCTCCGTTTCAAAACCGTATATAAAAGGTAATGGTATTGACATACTTTATTGAAGACTTAGCAATTCCTCAAAATATTTAATTGTTTGTTTTAAACCATGTTCGATATCAATAAAGGGCTCCCAGGAGAGTTTCTCGTTTGCCAGGGAAATATCGGGTTTTCTTCTTGCAGGATCGTCATCAGGTAAAGGGCTGAACAGTATTTTAGATTTTGAGTTCACCATGCTCAGTATTTTTTCAGCGAGCTCAAGTATAGTAAATTCGACAGGATTGCCGAGATTAACCGGGCCAATGAAATCGTCCGGGGCATTCATCATACTGACCATCCCTTTTATCATATCATCAATATAACAAAAAGATCTTGTCTGGGACCCGTCTCCGAATATAGTAATATCTTTATTCTTCAGGGCCTGGACAATAAAATTGCTTACTACCCTGCCGTCATCAGGCCTCATTCTCGGCCCGTAAGTATTGAATATCCTGACTACCCTGATATTTATCTTATTCTGCCTGTGATAATCGAAAAATAAAGTCTCGGCGCATCTTTTCCCTTCATCATAACATGCCCTTCTCCCGACAGGATTGACTTTGCCCCAGTAATCCTCATGCTGAGGATGAATATCAGGATCGCCGTATACTTCACTTGTTGAAGCCTGTAAAATCTTGGCTTTAACCCGCTTTGCCAGCCCCAGCATATTGATCGAGCCCATAACATTAGTCTTTACTGTTTTGACCGGGTTATACTGATAATGGATCGGAGAAGCGGGACAAGCCAGGTTATATATTTCATCAACCTCCAGGAAAATCGGGAATACAATATCATGCCTTACCAGCTCAAAATTCTTGTTGTCCAGAAGATGACTGATATTATTCTTTAGACCGGTGAAAAAATTATCCAGGCACAGTACTTCGTTATTGTTACTGAGCAGATATTCACACAGATGAGAACCGATAAATCCGGCCCCTCCTGTTATTAAAATTTTTTTTCCTGAATAAATTGAATTCCTCCCAAGATCAAACGTATCTTTAATTTGAACTTATATTTTAACGCTGTTTTTTTAAGCCGTTTACCAATTGAATGCGGTATTAGGCGGAAATCAGTATGTCAAGTTTTTTTAGAAATCCGGCCATCCGCCAGAATATATTTTATATCCGAGTTTTTAGTAATATATGTGTCATGAGTTGCGATTATGAATTTAATATCATACTGCTTCTGAATATCCTTGAATAATCCGAAAGTGGATTTACCTGTACCTGGATCAAGATTTCCGGTAGGTTCATCAGCCAGTATAATTTCAGGATTATTGATCATTGCCCTGGCTATTGCAGTCCTTTGCTTTTCACCGCCTGAAATAGTAAACGGAAGCTGATTCCTGATATTTCCCAAAGTCAGATACTCCAGCAAAAAATCAGCCTTCTCCTTGATATTGCGTGACCTGGAGTTCAGTATTGCAGGATATATGATATTCTGATAAACTGTAAAATCGGGCAATAAATTAAATGACTGGAAAATAAAACCGATCTTGTTATTCCTGTAGTGTGATCTTTTGAAATCAGTCCATTTATATATATTTTTATCTTTATAAAGTACTTTCCCGGATTCCGGTTTCAGCAGACCGGATATAACACTTAAAAGTGTCGTCTTTCCTGAACCTGACTGACCGGTTATAGAAGCGATAGAATAATCACCGATATCCAGGTTGATCCTGTCCAGGATTTTTCTGCTGCCGAAAGATACGCTGACGTCTACTAAAGATAAAATGCTCATCAATCTTTATTCATCTGAATTATGTTTACTAAAAGTCCGGACGATCAATTGAAGCAATAAAAAATTTCCAAATAAAACGTTTTAATATAACTTTAAAGATCAGATCCGCGGCTTACTCCGCCTTCCTGGTTTGAGTATCGCCCTGATGATGGGACGAGTTTGCAACTAATATTGAAATCAGTATTCCGTTGACTTTTTCAGAAAATCGGATAGGTTACTTTCCGAATCCTTTACGCCGTTATAATATGTCTCCACAATATCAAAAAGTGTATTGTATAAGAAAGAAAGATGCGGGATAATGAATTCTTTTTTTATATTGTTCCTTAGTGGAGATATTCTGTTGTTTTTAATATCTCCCAGTTTTACGTTGTCAATCAGCTTTACATTTCTGGCAAAATGGGAAAACACAATGTCATCTGTTCCGGGTGTCAGAGGTGAAGGATCGGTTATAATCACACGGTCAGTTGCTCCAATATTCAAACGTTGTTCAGTTATTACCGATTCAATTTTTGAGACTGCTCCGCCGTTTATAAATACTTTTATCTTTTTTCTGTTTATTCCTTTAATGTCGTTGTCAACAGAACTATCTCTCAGTAAATCATATTTCTCAATTTCAATATAATTTTCTCCAACATTGTAAGTTGTTCTATATGGCAGAATCTTAATATCTTTAATCTCGAGTAATTTATATTTTACAATCAGATCATTGATTTTATTGTTGATGGTTTGGATCTCTTCGTCAAGCGCCTTCCCTTCTGATTCAAGTTCGTCCGATATTAATTTTGTCTTATCATCTTTAGCTGATGCTGATTTGTTTTCCTGGGCCTGCAGGTATGAGCTGAAAAATAAGAAAAAACCTGTAACGATAATGGTAATAAAACGTTTCATTGAATTTCCTCCTTAAGAAATAAAACAAATCAAATTTTAATTTCAGTAAAAAGTTAACATATAAATATTTTAACCATTTTATTGAAATATCAACAATATTTTGATTTTCCGCCCTAGTTTTGAAGTATAATGCGTATGATATTCAGGATTTGTCCACGCTTTCTCAGCGGAATTGTATGTCGGACGTGATTGACTGCTGACAAGATTAGCAGAAAAAGTCCGTCAAACCGGAAAAATTACTTTTCTTTTAAGAATTCGGCCATTTCCTCAAAAATATGATTGAAATATTTCGGATTTTCCAGACTTTTTATTTTGTCGAGATTGGACATAATATCATCCGGTGTGATTTCTGCATTATCAGTAGTCCAGCCTGGGCCAGTCAAAATAGCTGACCTGGAAAAATAACCAAGACCTGCGTTGATGATCAATCCGTTTTCCAGGCATTGTTCTGAACATAGAAATGTAACAAGCGGGGCAACGAGTTCGGGTTTGCTTTTTTCAAATACTTCCGGCGTCATAATTTTTTCCGTCATTCTGCTTGCTGCTATGGGTGCCACAACATTGGTGAGGATGTTCTTCCTGGCACCTTCGAGCTTAAGTACATTTGAAAGCCCGATGATTCCGCTTTTAGCTGCCGCATAATTTGCCTGTCCTAAATTACCCAGCATTCCTGCTCCTGAAGTGATATTTACAATTCTGCCGTATTTTTTCTTTCTCATTGTTGGCCATACTGCTTTAATACATGAATAAGTTCCTTTTAAGTGAACATTAAGTACAATGTCCCATGATTCATCATCCATTTTAGCGAATATTTTATCGCGTAAAACACCTGCGTTATTGACGAGAATATCAACAGTACCAAAAGTATCTAATGCGGTTTTAACAATATTATCAGCGTTGGTTACTACATTATCAAAATTTGCTACGGCAAGTCCGCCTGATGCTTTGATCTCTTCAGCAACCTGCCCTGCGGAAGAATCGCTAAAACCGGAACCATCCTGTGAGCTGCCAAGATCATTCACTACTACTTTCGCACCGTACCGGGCCAGGTCAATAGCATAAGCCCTGCCCAATCCCTGTCCTGCTCCTGTAACTATTGCCACTCTCCCTGTTAAGTCGACTTTTAACATTAGTCCTCTTAATTATACGATGTCTAAAGTTTTTTATATGGAATATAATTATATTGACTCATTTTCTATGAGTCTAGTATATTATCGTCAATCACTAAAAAGATAAAAACCGGTTATTAAAAATGATTTTAGGCATTGGTATTGACATAGTAAAAATAGTAAGAATAAAGAACCTTGTTGAAAAATATGGGGATAGGTTTTTAAGAAAAATACTTTCTAATGCTGAACTGGAGACAATCGCAAAAAAAAGAATCGATGAGTTCGCGGCAGGAAGATTTGCGGCAAAGGAAGCTCTTTATAAAGCATTGGGAAAAAATTATAATCTTAGTTTTTCAGATATATCGGTATTGGGTGATAATGATAATAAGCCTTATATTCATATACCGTCTGAACTGAAAGAAAAGGCATGGCCTGAAGATGGAAAACATATTGTTATTCATGTTAGCATAAGCCATGACACGGATTATGCCACAGCTTTAGTAATAATAGAAAGTATTTAACTCATCTTGACTGACTTTTCATTTCGATATAGCTTATCTTATCGTTAAATTGGTTTATTTTTAATAAATTTCACTCCGCAAATAGTCCATCCGTGTCCTTTGGGGCTAACGCAACCACCGTGTTGCTTTGAAATTTATTAAAAATAAACCAATTTAACGGTCCAGCGATAGATGAGATAATATAATATTAAATC
>CAZVYR010000052.1:0-16166 GCA_964631555.1 uncultured Leptospirales bacterium | reverse complement strand
ATCCTGATCTGAAACCGGAAAAAAGTACTTCTTATGACGGAGGATTGGATTTTTATTTAAAAGGTTTATCAACAGGGACTACATACACCTATATTAAAACAAAGGATAAAATTATTACTCCTGATGCTCCGAACTATACCGACTCAGAAGGAACAGAGTGGTATGTTTATCAAAATCTTGGTGAAGCAGAGATGGAAATAATCGACTTTTATATTGACTGGTCAGTTGGAGATACTTTCAGCTTCCCGTTCATTTTAAAACTATCATCTAATATAACAATCAACAGAAAGTATGAAGATAGTGAAACAGGTGATAAACTTAAATTTGTAGCAGACAGGCAGGTTAAATCCAGTATAACAGCAGGGATAAAAAAAGTAAGCACAACTCTCTCACATGTTTACAACGGGCATGAACTGAATACAAATGGAGAAGAAAATCCATCTTTTTATTTCTTCAATCTTACTGTTCAGTATGAAATATCTCCGACTTTTTCAGCAAATATAGCTGTATACAACCTGACAAACAAAAACTATGAATGGGTGGACGGCTACCCAATGCCTGAGCGTAATTACAAGATCGGGCTTACAGGAAAATTCTGATATATCCTGTAACTGTTCAGAAGTGTATTTAACCGGTATATTAAACAATACAAATCCGTAACCAAAAATAAAAAGTAAACCTCCTAATAACTGTGCAGGGGCGGGGTCTTCACCTCCCCCTATCTTTTTTTCAAAAGGAGCATTATATGACGAACAAGCATCTTTACCTGAAATCAATAATTGTAATTTTATTATTATTTAGCGGAAACATATCCCGCCTAGTTAATAGTCCGGCCTTTGCTTCCGAATGCGAGTGTGCTGAAGACAGCGATGAGATTGCCTTGCTGTATGAAGAAAGCGGGACTCTTCACGATATATACGGGAGAGAAGTAAGCTTCAAAGAAATTCCCCAAAGAGCTGTTTCGCTCGTCCCTGCTGTTACCGAAATGATCGAAGCAGTAAACCCGGAATACAGGCTGGCAGGAGTAACGAGCTTTGATACAAATCTTAATACCGCCGGGAAAGCGGCTGTTGTCGGTGGATTCTACAGACCCGATGTGAACAGGATCAAGGCGCTGAAACCTGATATTATCTTTGCCGCATCTTTGCAAAGCGAGGTGCACAATGAATTCAAAGATTCCAGAACCCATGTCATAATACTCGATGCTCATAATGCAGAGTGCGTTTACAGAAACATAGAAATAATAGGCAGGATATTCCATAATGAAAGAAACGCAAAATACACAATAGAGAGCATAAAGTCAAAGATCGCGAACACGCAGAAAAAGCTCGCCACTGTGCCGCCTGAAAAGCGGCTTCGGGCAATGAGGATCATGAACTTTGACGGCAGCACTCTATGGACAGCCGGGGATGATTCCTTCCAGGCTGAAGCAGTCAGGCTCGCGGGCGGCATACCCCCTGACACAGGAAGAAAAGGCCAGATAGTTTCAATGACTCTGGATGAATGGATAAAATTCGACCCCCAGGTAATCTATACATGCGGCGACTCGGAGAAAATATGGAACACCCTTTCAGGAGCAAAAGACTGGAATATGGTAAAAGCAGTTAAAAACAAACGGTACCTTGTTTTCCCGTGCAATCTCACATGCAGGCCCTCGGTCAATTACGGCGCGTTCATCGAATACCTCTCAGCTTCGCTGTACGGTGATATTTTCTTCGCCTCCAAACCGGTAAATAAAGACCATTCTTTCAAAGAAAAAAAGATAAATATAAATCTGCCGTATATTAAAAACGCTTCAGTCTTGTACGGCACAATAGACGACTTTGAGCAGAAGACCCTGGTCGTGAAATTCAAAAACGCGCAGGACGTGCTGTCCACCCTTACAGGACTCGAAAAAGCCTCGGTGATCGGCAATCATTATCTCTCCCCGCCCCGATGGCAGGACGGGCATACTGTATCCCTTGATGGTCTTAAGAAAAAGATCTGCAATGCAGTTAACGAAGACCCGGCAACGTCCTCCTTTCTCATCACAGGAGCCGATATGGACAACCTTGCCGTAACAGTAAAAGAATACAAAGCCTTTAAAGTATACGCGCTGGTGACCGCGGGCGTTATGGGCAATGCCCAGAGGCAGTCCGCTGATGAAGGGCTTTATTATCCCCACGGCACAATAAACATGATCCTGCTCACAAATACCCGTCTTTCATCCGGAGCCATGGCAAGGGCGATCATTGCCGCAACAGAAGCAAAGACAGCAGCACTCCAGGATATGGACATACGCAGCACCTACACCCCTCTTGCCAACCAGGCAACAGGGACAGGAACCGACAATATAATAGTGGCAAGCGGCGAAGGCCAGGCAGTGGATTCCACAGGCGGTCACACTAAAATGGGAGAACTCATAGCAAAGGCAGCTTATGAAGGAGTTATCAAAGCTGTAAGAATGCAGAATAAGGTCAAAGCTTCGCGCTCCGTATATCTGCGTCTTGAAGAAAGAAAAATAACCGCTTATAAGCTGGCGTCTTCCGCAGTAAAACAGCTGTCTGCTGATAAAATCCGCGAACTCGCATCCCGCATAGAAAGCGCTTTGTCCGATAAAGAAGTGCGGGAATTCCTTGAAACAGCTTTTACCGCATCCGATGCCTCTGACAGGGGACTAATCAGCGAAAGCTCGCTTTTCAGAAAATGGAGTCTTGATATAGCGCGAAAAATATCAGGCAAAAAGATCACCCGTCTTATTAAGCTGAATATGGATATGGATGAGAATTCGCCCCTGAACATTGCCCTTTCGGCAATAGTAACAGGTGCGGTCAATAGTCCCTTCCCCGTTTCAGAGTAGTTAAAGAGTTCCAGGTTCCAGGGGAAAAAATAGTTCCATGTCTCAAGTTCCAGGTTCCACGGAGTGTTAAAAGATCGAATTATTTGTAATATTATTGTTTTCCTTGAAACTTGGAACCTGGAACTTGAAACTTTCTTTGACCGTCATACTCAATAAATAAAAAAAATCAAATAAAAACATAAATATTACAAAAAATAGCAGACAAAATTGTATATCTTTAGTATATTAATATGTAAATTAAAAAATTATCAGCCTTACCCGGCACAGATTGCTCCCCCTGGCAAGCTGGGAGTTCTTCCCTTACAGGGAAGGCGCGCAGCAGCCGAGGGGGTCACTTAGGAAAAAAACAATGGCAACAGCAATTCCGTCCAACTTACTGAAATCAATACGCGGTAAAGTCGGCAACGTCGTCTTTTATGTTAACCGCGGCACACAATGCGTGCGCGCGTATGTGGTTCCACGCAATCCTGATACCGAATCCCAGCGGATAATGCGCCGCTGGTTCGCGGATGCCGTACGCTCCTGGCAGTCCATGGATACCGAACAGCAATATGCTTATACCCGCAAAGCCCGCCACACCGGCATGAGCGGATACAATCTCTATATATCTTACTATCTAAATAAACTATTGCAGGCATATAACCGTTCTTCTACAAGCGAACCAAACTTAAAAATCTCATCTTTTCCCTGGAACCTGGAACTTTCAACTTGGAACTTATCTCGGAACCACTCCGTTTCAAATACGAAAAGGAAAGCAAACAGACAAAATCCCGCTTCTCCAGGCAAAAAACCCGATCCCGGGTAAAAAATAACCCTTCAAAAGCGCCTGCATCCCCGGAAATATCCAAAAGCAGACCCATAAACAGACTGTTTAAGGGATTGGTATATTAAGTAATAAAAAAATAATGAATAACAAAGATGCGGTTATATAAGATATAGGTTTTTTCCAAGCTGGTGCCCCTTCCGGGGGATTCGCCATGCTCCTCATGGCGCAGGGGGTTGAAAGGGCACAGAAGGTAAAATTCAGATACTACCCGAACCTCTTCCTTTCTTCTTCAGATACCAGGAGCACATACGGCTTATCCGAAAGAGGGTTCTTTTCTACTATTACAACAGTCTTATAAACAGCCTCAATCGCATTATAAGTAAGCACATATTCAGGCGTTCCCTGGCTGTATACTTCGCCGTTATTTATAAGGATAAGCTTATTGCAGTATTCGCTCGCGAGATTAAGATCATGCACGATCATAAGGACAGTTATACCGAAAGAAGAGTTCAGCCGCTTTATCAGGTCAAGTATTCCTACCTGGTGGGTAATATCAAGATGGGAAGTCGGCTCATCGAGGAGCAGAAGAGCAGGTTCCTGGGTAAGGGCTCTTGTAATAGCCACAAGCTGCCTTTCTCCCCCGCTTATCCCGCTCATGGACTTTTTGCGCAGCCGCGATACCCCGGTCATTTCCATGTATTTCTCAGCCACAGCCATGTCGTCCTCTTTCTCAAAGAACTGGTACCTGTCAAAGTACGGGATGCGGCCCATCATGATATATTCTTCAACAGTCATCCAGCCCGACTCAATATGCTGGGATACCACGGCAATCTTCTTTGCCATTTCCCTGAAGCTTATGTCTCCTATATCCTTACCCATGAACATTATACTGCCTGACGCAGGTTTAAGAATGCGCGTCAGCGCCCTCAGCAGCGTGGTCTTGCCTGATCCGTTAGGCCCGATAATGCTGACAATATCCCCCATGCTTATTGAGAAATTGATCCCGCGTATTATATTTCCCGCACCGTACCCGCAGGAAAGGTCCCTGGCCTCAAGCATCAGCTCTCCCATAGAAGTCCCCTTCTTGTCATGGCATAAACAAAGAAAATACCACCGAGGATACCGGTGATAACGCCCACAGGCAGCTCCATAGGAGAAGCGACCGTCCTTGCCAGGGTATCGCAAAAGATCAGGAAAGCAGCGCCCGCGAGGTACGAGCACACAAGCAGGATGCGGTGGTCACCCCCAATGAACATGCGCAGAAAATGAGGAACAATAAGTCCGACAAAAGCAATGACCCCTGCCACTGATACGCTCAGCCCTGTAAGTACGGACGCAATAACAAAAAAGAAACGCTTGGTTCTCTCCACGTTAATACCGAGATGCGTTGCCTCTTCCTCCCCGAGCGCGAGAGCATTAAGGTCAAGGCACAGAATATACGACACAAGAAGCCCGGCAACTGAAACGATAACCGAAAGCTTGATAAGCATCCAGTTCGATTCCTCAAGCGAGCCCATTATCCAGAAAATGATCCCCTGCAGATCCTCGGCAGTTGATATTGCAAGCAGAAGCATCAGTATGGAAGTCGAGATATAGCTTATCATAACACCGGTGAGCAAAAGCCCGTTCATCTTGATAATGCCTTTTTTAAGGCTCAGTGTATACAGAATAAGAATGACAGTGAATGCCCCGAGAAACCCGAAAAGAGGCATTGAAAGCACGCCGACTGAGTGGCTTATGCCCAGAAGCAGGTTAAGGCTTACGCCAAGAGTAGCCCCGCCCGATATTCCGAGAGTATACGGCTCCACCAGCGGGTTGCGGAATATGCCCTGAAGTATAGCTCCCGCAAGGCTGAGCGCGCCGCCGATCGCGAATCCCATTAAAATCCTGGGCAGTCTTATATCAAAAAGTATGCTGTACTCCGACGTACCTTTGCCGTCCATGGCTATTGAGAAAACATCCCTGATCCCGATATTCTTGGTACCGATTACAAGAGACATGAAGGATATTAGAAGAAGTAAAACCGTGATCCCGGTTAACAGAAAGATCCATTTCTTTTTTTTGCTCATATTCATCTTTTAGGAAACTTGAATTTTAAAGTACATCTTTTTGTTATTCAAGTTTCTTTTATATGGTTTATCCGCTCTCTGAGCGGTACCGCCCTGCGGGCGGATTGGGTGCTAACCGGTTCAGGCTGATTTATCGTGTCCTGATTTCCGGATGAAGGAACAAGGCCGTTGTTTTCAGAGACTCAAGAAAAGTAATAATAGTAGGATTGCAGAATGTATCGGAATCGACAATATATATTTTCCCGTCCCTGACCGCGTTTATTGTAGTATATCTTTCCCATGCCTTCATCTCTTCATCGCTCGCAATACCCATATTCGTAATAATTATCACATCAGGATTAGCCACAAGAACGTTCTCCCTGTTATACAGGTTCGAGACCGCATCCCCGCTTATATTTATACCGCCGCTGTACCTGATATAATCGTTTATAAAATAGTCCCTGTTTACGGTCACAAGGGGATTGGCGCCTATCTGCATAAACAGCTTTTTTTTAGGAAGCTTTTCAGTCAGCTTTCTTATTTCATTGATCTCGCCCGTTACATCGGAAATAATCTTTTTGGCCCTTTCCTCTTTCCCGATAACACTGCCGAGGTTTAAAAAATTATCGCATATCTCTTTAAAGCTTGAAGGAGGCGGCAGCTCAACAACCCTTACCCCGAGCTGCTTTAACTTGTCGATCTTGTTCCTGTTGGCAAGCGAAGTGCAGAGAATGAGATCAGGCTTAAGCTCCAGGATAAGCTCAATATCGAAGTTCTTCAGGTTGCCTATCTTTCTCTTCCTGATCGCTTCAACAGGCCGCTTGCAGTAAAAAGTATTTGCCACAAGAATATCCTCTGCTCCCAGCAGGTAAAGCTCCTCCGTTATAGCAGGAGCGAGCGAGATTATTCTTTCCGGTATTTTATCACTATGCGGTGCTGGCTTCGCCGCCTGAACACCGGAATTATCATCAGAACATGCTGTTACCAGCATAAAAAGCATAATAAAAAATATGATCGATCTCTTCATAATAAAAACAATACCGTGCAATTATGAATTCATGTCAAGGATTTAATCTGCCCGTGAGCGGGAATATGAGAAGCATACTAAAAGTGCGTCACCAAGCCTGTATTCAAGAGTCAGACAGCCTGTTCCGGGATGAACTCCGGCTCAATAAAGCTCGCTGCCGGCGCTGCTCATTGTAAGGTTCGCGTTCTTTACTCCGCGCAGGGCATTTATCTTCTCATAAAGATCGCGTACCCTGAACGCTTTCCCTGATACTATTACGACTTCAAGGCAACTGGAATGATCAATATGAACGTGAGTCGCGGATACGACCAGCTTGTGAAAATCATGCTGCAGGTCCGTGATCTTCTCCTGAATATTTGGCTGGTGATGATCGTAAACAATGGTTACCACGCCGAAAACATTCTTATCTTCGTCCCATTCTTCCTTTATAAATGCCTGCCTGATAAGATCCCGGATAGCTTCCGAACGGTTGGTATATTTGCGCTTTTGAATATACTTATCAAACTTGCTGAGAAGGTTTTCTTCAAGCGATATTGAAAATCGTTTCAACATATCTTAATCCTTAAAACGCATCGCGTTTCTCCTTTTATAAAGCAACTTCCATCCGGCTGATTTATTTTGGTTTTAGTTATATTATGTACCGGCCCGAATGTAATTCCGGATAAGCCAAAACAATAATTATACACAATCCTTCTGTCAAGAAAAAAGCCGGGTATTGAACGTACATTTAAATAAAACTCCCTGACCCAGGCAGCAGGGTATTAAATCATTGGGAGATCAAAGCATAATGAAAACGAATTATTTATTTCTTGACTTTATGTCACCTTTTTACATAAAAAAAGCATGAAAAGACCTGTAAACAATTTATTAATTCTCTTTTTTTATAGTGCTTTGGTTATATTACCCGCCTGTAAAGCTTCTTCTTCAGTGAAGGATCCTTCTTCATTATACGTTCATCTTCAGGGAGAGCCGGATACCCTTAACCCGATTACTGCCACTGATGCGTACGCTACTTCGATTAATGGATATATCTACGAAACCCTGCTCGACAGGGACTACGATACTCTGGAGCTCACTCCCATGCTGGCAAAGAGATGGACAATATCGCAGGACAAGTTAAGATATAAATTCTTTCTGAAAAAGGGTGTCAAGTGGAGTGACGGTAAAGAATTTACTGCCGACGATGTGGTGTACTCATTCAGGGCTCTGAAGGACCCGAAAACAGCCTCAGCTCCTTTGAAAGTATATTACATCGACGTAGTCAGCGCTAAAAAGCTCGGCAAATACATTGTTGAATTCACGTACAATAAGCCCTATTTCCTGGCCCTGGAAATATGCGGGGAGATGCCGATCGTGCCAAAGCATATATTCGACAATGGGACAGATTTCAATACTCACAGGAACAACAGATCTCCTGTCGGCACAGGCCCGTATAAATTCGATAAATGGGACACAGGCAAGAAAATAGTACTGTCCGTTAATCAGAATTACAGAGGGCCTGAACCGGAAATAAAAAAGATCGTGTATAAGCTTGTGCCTGAGATAAATGTGGCTCTCCAGATGCTGAAAAAAGGCGACCTTGACGTGCTTTCCGTCAGGGATATTCAATGGGTAAGACAGACGAACTCCGAGAAATTCGTTAACAACTTTTACAAGCTGAAATATTATCTGCCGAATTACAGTTATATTGGCTGGAACGCCAGGACCGATTTTTTTAAGGACAGGAAGACAAGGCTGGCAATGACGCACCTTATCAACAGGGAAGAGATATTGAATAAATTAAATTTCGGACTTGGAAAAATTGTAACCGGCAATTTTTATATCTTTGACAAGAATTACAATCATAATATAAAACCATGGCCATACAACCCGGAAAGAGGCAAGGAACTGTTAAAGGAAGCGGGATGGGCTGACACTGACAATGACGGCATACTGGACAGGAACGGGAAGAAGTTCTCTTTTACTTTCACTATCTCTTCGGGAAGCAAATTCGCTGAGAGGCTGACTACCATACTCAAGGAAGATCTTTCAAAAGTCGGCATAGAGATGAACATAAACCGCTATGAGTGGGCTGTATTTGTCAAGAAACTGCAGGAAAGGGATTTTGACGCAGTAACGCTGGGCTGGAGCCTGGGATACAGCAGCGATCCGTATCAGCTCTGGCACTCTTCACAGGTAAAGGACGGTTCGAATTACTGTTATTTCATAAACAAAGAGGCGGACAGCATTATTGTTAATGCCCGGAAAGAATTTAACGAGAAGAAAAGAGTAAAGATGTATCATCGTTTTCATGAGATCATTCACTATGAACAGCCTTATACTTTCTTGTTTTGCAGCCCTGCACTGGTTGTTGTCAGTAAAAGATTTGATAATGTAATTACTCATGTACGCGGCCTGAATATAAGCGAATGGCGGATTAAAAAAACAGAAATATGAAAAAATATATCCTCAAGCGTTTATTATTGATTATACCTACATTCATAGGCATCACTATCATCACTTACATGATGGTGAGGCTGGCGCCGGGCGACTATACGCAGCTCAGGGCGGGACTGCAGGGTGAGCTGAAAGCGGGAGCGATCGGCAAAAAAATTTTTGAGCAGGAGCAAAAGCTGTTCGGGCTCGATGATCCTATTCCTGTAGGGTATGCCAAGTGGCTGGCCAAATTTGTGACCCTTGATTTCGGCACTTCCAGGGTGGATGGAAGGCCTGTGCTTCAGCGCATAAAGGAAGCGCTCCCGATCACGCTCGCTCTTAACCTGATCACTATTGTTATTGTCTATATTGTATCTATTCCTATGGGCATTGTATCAGCGGTTAAAAAGGATACTTTGTACGACAGGGTATCGAGCCTTATCCTATTTATTCTTTATTCACTTCCCACGTTCTGGATAGCTCTTATTCTGCTGATGGTATTCTCAAGCGGGGAATATCTGGATTTGTTCCCGCTTGGGGGTATATTGTCGGACTGGGCTGAGGATTACGGTTTCTGGGCCAAACTTGGGAATATAGCATGGCACCTGGTTCTCCCTGTAATTACTCTCACGTACGGGAGCTTCGCATTTCTCTCAAGGTATGTACGCGCGAACATGCTGGAGGTGATCAACCAGCAGTTCATAACAACAGCAAGAGCAAAGGGGCTCTCGGAAAGAAGAGTGGTCTTTGTACATGCTTTCAGGAATTCGCTTGTTCCGCTCGTTACTCTTATGGCGACCCTGTTACCCGGGCTTCTGGGAGGAAGCGTGATAGTGGAATCGATCTTTTCCATTCCGGGCATGGGCCTGCTTTCGTTCCAGTCCATACTCTCAAGGGATATTCCCGTTATTATGGCAATAGCCGCGATCTCCGCTTTTCTTACTCTTATCGGTATTCTTCTGGGTGATCTTACTTATGCTCTGGTTGATCCCCGCATCAGGCTGGAGGGAAAAGCATGAGCAAGGGATACTGGCGTGCTGTATGGGATAACTTCAGGCGGAATCGCTTTGCTTCTATCGGTCTGATCATCGTTATTATATTATTTGCTATTGCGTTATGCGCGCCTTTAATAGCAAACAACAAGCCGTATATTTATATTACAAAGAAAAAGACATACTTCCCGATAATCTTCGATTATCCAGAATTAAGGGGTGTGAATTTTAAAAAAGATACTGTAAAGGGCTTCAGGCTTTTCGCGCCTGTTCCATATTCCTATTCGGAGTATGATCTTGATTCAATAGTACTGCCTCCTTCAGGGAAACATTTGCTGGGAACCGACGAACAGGGAAGAGATCTTGCCGCGCGCATGATATACGGGACAAGGGTGTCAATACTGATAGGATTTATTGCTGTTTCCATCTATGTGTCCATAGGAATAATCATAGGTTCCATAGCAGGCTATTATGGCGGCAAAGTCGATATTATTATTTCAAGGATCATTGAGATAATGCTTTGTTTCCCTACGTTTTTTCTTATTCTCACTATTCTTGCTCTTTGGGGCCAGAGCCTGACGAGCGTTATGGTGGTGATCGGTATTACAGGATGGACAGGTATAGCCCGGATCATAAGAGGCGAATTTTTCAAACTCAGGGAATCGGAATATGTTATGGCGTCCAGAGCCCTGGGTGCCAAAAATCTTTGGATCATTCTGCGCCATGTTCTGCCTAATTCAATTGCGCCGGTTCTCGTTTCCGCCACGTTCGGTATTGCTTCAACGATCCTGATTGAATCGTCGTTGAGTTTCCTGGGTTTCGGAGTGCAGCCCCCTACCCCGAGCTGGGGGGATATTCTTTCCCAGTCCAGGGATTTTATGGATTTCGCGTGGTGGCTCACTCTTATCCCCGGATTTATGATCTTTATTACGATTACGGCATATAATCTCGTGGGCGAAGGTTTCCAGGACGCTATAGATCCCAAGTCGCTTAAAAGATAACAAATAGCTTCTTCCGGCCTAAGCTGAAATACCTAAATTATAAACGCCCTGAATCAGCGTTTGCTCCGTATCTTTTTGTATCCGGCTTTAAGACAGGATTGATCCGAATATGAAACGGAGGGGAAGCAAAAAAGTCACAAGTTCCAGGTTCAAAGTTCTTGATAAGACGGATCATCATATACAGGGACTTTTAACCTGGAACCTGGAATATTGAACTTTTCTTTAACGACTCTGAAACGGAGAGAAAGCGGTTTTAAATCAAAAGAAAAATGATTTAAATATTACGTTCCCCGATATTATATTGATACTATAACGCGAGCCTGATTATTAATAAATTATTAAAGGTAATTCATGATGCATTTAAAACAACTTGTCCTTGTTCTCCTTATTAGCAGTCTCTCATGTAACCTGGTGCAAACCATGACCGGAGAAGATGATACTTTTCTTCCGGAGGAAACTGATGTGCCGGGCTGGAGACTGAGCAAGCCCGGGGCTGAATATACTGCAAAAGATATAGAGTCTTATTTAAAAGATGAAGACAAAGCTGCATTATATAAAACCTATGGTTTTAAAAAACTCCGGGCAGCAGAATATAAAAGCTTTTCAACACCTGAAAAAACAATCAAGGCAGAGATATTTCAAATGAGTTCATCTCTGAATGCTTTTGGCATATTGACTGATGAAATGCCGTATGATACCGGCAAATCCTCTCTGTGCGATGATTCGTTTTCAGGTGCCCAGGGAATATTCGCCAGAAAGGGACATTATTATATCCGGATAGGATCTTTTACCCAATATAATAACGCGCTGAATGATTATAAAATGTTCCTGAATGCTGTATGCGATAAAATAAAAACAGGTGCTGAACCACTCCCCGCAGAGCTCGCTTTGTTCGGAAGAAACGACAAACTCTCAATTAAATATAAAATCAAAGGCAACACTGAACTGCAGGCTATAAAAAATGTTTTCACTAAAAAGATGGACTTTAAAGGTACCCCGGCAATAATTTTCTGGGGGAAAAGAAATTCCGGTTATATCTCATTAGGTGAATTCTCGGGACTTTTAAAAGATAAAAATAAACCTTTCATAATAAGCTCTGCCGGAAAATCACAAACAGCGTTTTATAAAACCGATGATAATGAATTTATTTTTGTATCAGTATATAAAGAATGGATTTTCGGAGTTCTGGACGCCACGGATATGGCAAAAGGTGAAGAAATAATAGCTTATATGTTCAATGAAATACTGAATTTCAGCAACAAGAAATAACGCAGCCTGGAATAAGAGATGTTTTATATAACCGGCGATATACACGGAAGTCTGGCTAATCTGAAGGCTCTGTTTAATAAATTAAAAAAATATCTCACGAATGAAGACACTCTCATTTTCCTCGGGGATTATATTGACAGGGGCATATTTGCTTTTGAAGTCATTGAATATTTGATATCGTTGTCAAAAAAATATAATACAATATTCATAAAAGGCAATCATGAGGATATGCTGCTGAAATATAAAGGCGGCGACGACCTGAATAACTTTATCGCGAACGGCGGATCCGTGACTTTAAGGAGTTATAAAAAAAATACAGGCGGTTCGGGGATTCCCTGGCAGCACCAGTCCTTCTATAACAACCTGCAGTTGTATTACAAAAGTGATGATTTTATTGCAGTACATGCCGGGTTAAATCCGACAATTAATAATATAGAAGAACAGCAGGAAGAAGATCTTATTTGGATTAGAGAAAAATTTTACCGTTCTGAAAGAAGATGGGATAAAACAATCATATTCGGCCATACTCCATGCTCAATCCTGCATGGAAAGTTAAAAGAAGTCTACATCAATGATGAAACAAATATCATAGGGCTGGATACTGGAGCATGTTACGGCGGATTGCTGACATGCCTGAGATGGCCGGACAGAATGATATTTCAAGGATAAAGCAAGAGAAATGCCTTTAATAAAAAAAACAAACGCGTTATTGCTGCTTTTATTTCTTCTTATGCAAAATAAATCTTATTCACTGGAATTCGACCTTATAGGGAAAGTGGAAACTATAAGAAAGGGAAACCTGATCACTCTCCTGTTAAGAGACAAGCCTGACAGGGAGGATTATTTAATAATCAACGACGATATTATTATCGGAAAAATTAAAATATTAAGTGTTAATGCTTATACCAGAAACCTGAAGACTGAATACAGGGCCCTTGCGGAATGTTTCTTAAAGAGCGATAATCCGGATATTTTAAAAGCAGGAACAGTTATCGGCCTGGTCATTGAAATAAAAAAAGAAAAGATAGAATACGGTGATCAGAAATATAAAGAAAAGGCAGCATATCAACCTTTAATATCAACACCGGTTGACAACAGGGAAATGATCATTATTCCGGAAGGGAAATTCATCTTCGGATCAAATCTCGGAGACAAAGATGAGCAGCCTCAAAGTATTGTTTATCTTGATAATTATTATATTGATAAATATGAAGTATCGAATTCAGACTATTTTAATTATGTAAACGAAACAAACGTGCCTGCCCCTGCATCCTGGATCAACGGGAAATATAATGAAGGTGAAGAAGACTTCCCTGTATTGGTATCTTATTACGAAGCAATGGCTTACGCTAAATGGGCGGAGAAGAGGCTTCCGACGGAAGAGGAATGGGAAAAAGCCGCGAGGGGGCCGGGCCTTGAATTGATCAAAAGGCAGGATGAGACTTATATTACTATTGAGAAGCCGGTACTTTATCCATGGGGAAATCAATTCGAAGCTTCAAAAGCGAATTCCCTGGAGTTCTGGGAAAGCGCGGATGCCGGACGGGAAATCAAGAAAAAATTTAAGAAGGGCCTGCTGCCTGTCAATTATTTTAATAATACGGGAGCTTCTGTTTATGGTGTTGTTAACATGGCCGGCAATGCCGCGGAGTGGACTTCAAGCTGGTATAATGCGTATAAGGGAAGCAAACATTCGGACAGTAAATACGGAACACAGCTTAAAGTCATCAGGGGAGGAGCGTGGTTCAATAGAAAATACAACCTGCGGACGTGCGACAGGGAAATCGGGGGATTACCGAATTTATATGAGGACAATATCGCCGGATTCAGATGTGTAATGGAACCGAGGATAATCAACAAAATTAAAAACGACTGAACCTGCAACAAAACAGTATAATATATAACGGGATAAATAAAATGAGACGAATCTTTTATTTTATTGCCAGAATCAATAATTACTCAACAGCCATAGCAATCACTACATCAGTAGCAATATCAGTTATTTTTGTAGCGGAATTTTTTATCTTGGACCTTTTCCTTGGCAGTGTATATGAACTGATTATCAACCTGCTGAATGTGCCTCAATATTTTTTCTTCATAGGAATAATTATTCTTTACCTGGTTCTATTCGGGTTTCTCGCACCTGTAAAGATTCCGGCACTTTTTAAATCTCTTAGAATCATCAACAAAAATATTACAGGTAATAAAATAAATCCGAATATAGGGGATAAAGATCTTAAAAATCTATATAACCAACTGACAAGAGTACCAGTCTACAATATGCTTATCACGCTTTTCTTATTAATGATAGGAGGCGCGGCAACATTTATAGCAGCATATTTCAGCTTGAAAGAGTATGGCGAATTATTCATCGGATTACTGATGGAATATATCCAGATATCAATTATTCTGCACGGATTCATTATGATCATAACTGCGCTGATAATATATGTTCTAACTGATTCCATTACAAGCCCGGAAAGAGCTACATGTTATAAAGAACTATGGAGAAGAAATTTCTTTGACCGTCCGAAGAGTTATCTTGGATTGAGATTAAAATTCAATATAGTAATATTCCTGATGCTGATCTCGCTTGCCAGCTTTATATTTCTCATTATGCAGAGAAAATTATATGTGGAAATAACCCTTAGCGGATTTATCATTTATTTCCTGACCTCTATTTTTGCCGCAATAACAATCATATTCTTAACGTCAAATTCCATCTTAAGAGTGTTTAAGGACATAAGCAGGGTAGCCAGCGATATAACAATGGGGATTAAAGCTGATTTCAGGATTCTTCCCCTGGAAGCGGAATTCGCGGATGTGGAATTCCTGATTATGGGCATGGACAAGGAAATCATTGAACACAGAAGAAATCTTGAAGCCAAGGTCGAAGAAAGGACCGAGGAGCTCCGGATAGCTCTGGCGGATCTTAAGGAAAGGGATGATATGGTCCAGAAGCAGCTTGATATGGCAGGAAGCATACAAAGAGGAATACTCCCGGGAAAGATCAACGACTGGAATGAACTCAAGTTCTCGGTAAAGTATTTTTCCATGGATAAGATAGGTGGAGATTTTTATGATGTTCAGCATATCGGGAATAATAAAATCGGAGTATATATCGCAGACGTATCCGGGCACGGAATACCCGCAGCTCTTGTAACAACAATGGCTAAAGTATCATTCGGAAGCGCTTTCCTTAAGCATGAGTCTCCCAAGAAAATATTCAGAGATGTAAACCAGGAATTGCTCGATCATATAAAAACGCAGGAATACCTGACGTGCTTTATGATTCTGATTGACGATGAGTATAATATTACTTATTCGAACGCCAGTCACCAGAAGGCAATACTATTAAGGACTTCCGAAGGAAGGATCGAGCATCTCGATACCCAGGGTCTGTTTATAGGTGCTATCGAAGATGCCAGGGAAACCTATGAAGAAAAAACCACGAAATTAAATTACGGCGACAGGATAATTCTCTATACGGACGGTATACCTGAAGCAGTAAACGCTGAAAGAAATATTTATTCAAACGAAAGATTTGAAAATATTATTCTTCAAAACAGGGCTTTACAATTAAACGATTTTACAAACTCAATAATCGAAGACCTGCAAAACTTTGTAACCGGCAGCCAGATACAGGATGACATTACGCTGCTGGTAATAGAACTTGAGAAGGACATGGCTATTGATAAAATCAGGACAGTAAAAAGTCTTACTGATGAAAAGAAATACTTTGAAGCAATAGAACTTCTGGAAAAAGAACTGGAGGATTATCCTGATAATCAAAAATTATTGTATTATTC
>CAZVYR010000051.1:0-16258 GCA_964631555.1 uncultured Leptospirales bacterium | reverse complement strand
TCCAGGATTTACGGGAGGAATGCGCTGAACAGCTTGTACAGTATGATTTTTCCGGGTTCGCGATCGGAGGCCTGTCTGTCGGGGAGCCAAAAAGCCTGTACAAAGAGATGACGGAAATAACACTTGGAAGGCTTCCTGAAGACAAGCCCAGGTATATGATGGGAGTGGGCAGCCCGGTCGAGATATTATACGCTATAATGCATGGTGTTGATATGTTCGATTGCGTGATGCCTACAAGAATTGCAAGGAACGGTACTCTTTATACCTCCCAAGGAAGGGTGAATATAAAAGCGTCAAGGTATTCGGATGATTTTTCTCCGCTTGATCCTGAATGTGGATGCTATGTTTGTAAAAATTTTTCAAAGGCCTATTTAAGGCATATCTTTCGAATGGGGGAGATATCCTCCCTGATCTATAATTCATATCATAATTTATTTTTCATGAAGTCTTTCCTGGATGAGATACAGGAAAGTATTGAAAAGGGTACCTTTATGAAAGTATATAAAAAATGGGAAGACAGGTATCTTTGATGCGGATGATTTTATCTTCTTCACTTAATTGAGGTCAATCTTGTTGAATAGACTTGCTGTAAAACTGATTTATTCCTGCCGCAAGCGCGGGAAAAATCCTCATGTTGTAAGAGAAATGCAACAACTTTAGTAATTAATTTTTAATAATTATATTATAATTTATCTTGACACAGACCTGAATTTAATTTATACTTTTACATCTCATCTCACTTCAGCGAAGGGGAAAATTATTGATTTAATTCTTCCAATATGATTAGTATACCTTGTCATTAAGATTTTATTTTAATCTAATTTTTGAAAGATCACCTAAATCCCTAAAACCCGGATTTGCGTGAGAGGGTCAGTACATATCCCGGAATAGCATACATTTACTTTCATTTAAAGTTATATATCTCTGTTAGAAGAGTCTCCCCGCTTTAGGAGAGATGGTTTTAACTCATGAGAATAATATTATTTGCAGTTAGTGTTCAGGAGCAGTAAAAATGGATATTACCCAGAAAAGAAGAGGCGATATTGTTGTATTAGTAATTATTGGAGAGATTGATTTATATAATGCACCTGAGATAAAAGATGTGATCAGTAAATTGATTGAAGAAAGAATTTATAATGTTATTATTGATCTTGAAAAGGTATCTTATATTGATTCATCCGGGATCGGAGCTCTGATTTCCAGTCTTTCAAATCTGAAAAAATATCAGGGTGGGTTGAAAATTATCAATGTTTATGCATCTGTTAAAAAAGTGTTTGAATTAACAAAACTTACTTCATTTTTCGAAATATATGATTCGGAAGATGAAGCTGTGGAGTTGTTTAGTAAATAAACTTTATAAAAAATTTGTGATGATATATAATTTGTAGTAATTTATAAAATTACTGGAGGCGTGTATATGAATAATAATGCAAAGGTTTTTTCAATAATAATTATTATAATGTTTGTTTTAGGCTGCGGTGAGAAAATTCCTATAAAAGAAATGTCGCTGGCAAAAATGGAGATATCCAATGCAATGTCGGTCATGGCAAAGAAATATGCGCCTGATGAGATCAATGAAGCTGAGAAGAGTCTGTTGGAGAGTCATAGCTTTGTAAAACAGGACGCTTTCGACAAAGCAAAGACTGCTGCTATAAAGTCCCGTGAGAAGGCATTAGAGGCATACAATAAGTCGATCCCGCTTCTTGCCAAGGACACGCTGGATATCGCAGGACAGACCCTGGAACAGGCAGTAGAGGCATACGCGGAAGTGCTGGCTGAAGATGAATATCAGAAAGCCAGCAATGCTAACATGCAGGCAAATGAGTTGTTCGAACAAAAGAATTATTATCCCAGCTATGAAAAAGCACTTGAAGCTGATGGACTTGCAAAGGAGGCAAGGAATACTGCTTTAGGCAAAAAAGGCATGCTGAGCAGTTCGATCGATGAGGTCAGAATAACACTTGAAGAAGCTGAAACTTACAATGCGTCAACTTTTGCTGCGGAAAAGGTCGACGCTGCCAAAGAAAACCTGGCAACTTCAGAACAGGCTTTACAGGAGCTTCAGCTTAAGAAGGGCTTTGCAGCAGTTGAAGTTGCAGGTATGAACGCGGATGAGGCTTACCTGGAGGCAATCAAGGAAACGGCCAGGTTAAAGTCTGATGGGGCTGAAAAGTTATTTATTGAAGCGCAAAATTCGGATGGTGCGGCTATTGCGAAAGATGAGTTAAATGCTTCAAAAGAGGCGCTGGATCAGTCAAAAGCATTGCTTGAAGATTCAAAGTATAAGGAGTCCATTTTATCTTCTGAAGAATCGGAGAGAATGTCGCGGGTTGTATTAAATGCAATGGATGAACTGGCAAAGGAAAAAATTGCAGGGGCGGAAATAGTATACTCGCAGGCAAAGGAATCGGAAGGTGCTGTTGTGGCAGCTAACCAGTTGGCGGCAGCCAGGAATGCGCTTGATCTTTCGAAGTCTTTACTTGAAGAGTCAAAGCCTAAGGAATCGATAGCACAGGCAGCGGAATCCGAAAGACTTTCATATATAGTAATTAATACCAGAGGCAAAGTGACCAGCGGTAAGGCACAAGTAGCAGGAAATGGCTCAGCAGTTAATCAGGATTTTTATATATACAAGGTCAGATATATTCCTGAAAGAAGGGACTGTTTGTGGAGAATTGCTGAGAAATACTATGATAAAGGAATATTGTGGAAGCATATTTATAAAGCAAATACGGATAAAATAAATAATCCGGATCTTATTTGGCCGGATATGCTTCTTAAGGTCCCTAAACTTGAGAAATCTCTACCTAAAAATAAAGAAATAGATGCTGATGCGTCTGCACCTGGGAAAGAAGCGGTATCCTCTGAAAATACCGAAACAAAATAGCAGGAAGCTGAATCTCTGGTTGCTGAATAAGGATCAATCCGTGTTATCAGAAAACCGGGGAAGAGTGTGTATTGTATAAATCCGTACGCAAGTAAATTACTGTGTAAAGGAGTATGATTTTCGGAAGATGAGAACAAAATTGACAAATATTTTGCAGTTGATTGTTTTACTGACCGGGGTAATTTATATTCTAACAGGGTTGGTGTTCTTTTATTCTCCTGTGAGATTTGTTGAATTCTTTTTGATCGACGTTACGGATGACTGGTTTAAAGCAATACAATACGATACTTTTATTGCACCACTATTTTTTCTTGCAAGAGGGTTTGCAGCAATGATATTAGCTGCGGGATTATCCATGATCCTTCCGTTATATGATCCGCTTAAATACAGGGGGCTTATATATTATACGGGAATTGTATATCCTGTATTATCATCAATAATATTTTTATTTAACGGCATTAAATTTGAACACTGGATATTAACGATATTCGGGATCACAAATCTTGCTATATTTATTGCTAACCTGACGGGATTAATCATTACACATAGGGAAGCGAAAGCCGGGATAGAGTAACGTCTCTATTCTTGCTATGATTTTTTTAAGAAGTCCTTCAACTCTCCGTCTGTGACGTTATGCCTTGAATATTATTATATAATCAGATAAAGTTTTATATTCTCGGCTATTGCTTTTTTTGGCAGAGAATCAAGCATGCCGCAGGAATTTTTTTATTTTTTTATTGATAAAGTGGATGTCATTAGCTATACTGTCCGGATTTTTATTTTAGGGCATATTATTTTGAAATTTATATAGGCAGATGGACAAACGGCTTATAAGACAAATAGAAAATACCCTGAAATATTATCCCCCACCAACATTTAAAGCAGGTCCAAGAGCACAGGGAGCTTGCACCGGGGAATTTTATTGTCAACGGTAAGGTTATAGTAATGAACCTTGAAATAAAAAAAATCGATAATATTATTGAGGTTTTCCTTACAGGTAGGTTGGACGTATTAAATTCAATAATTATTGAGGAAAAAATACACGAATTGGTTAAATCTGAGCCCGGTTATCATATCCTGTTGAATTTAAATGATATCAAATATATGAGCAGCTCAGGTATACGCATCTTTGTCTCTACAATGAGGCTTCTAAAAGAATCTGGTAAAAGTTTAAAGCTGTGTAATTTAAATGATTCGGTAAGAAAGATTTTTGAGGTTGTAGAATTGCTTGATATGTTTGAAGTCCATAATACCGAGGAAGAAGCTTTGAAATCCTTTTAATTTTTATTTATTACCCAGGATAACATTGAAACATTTTATTAAAAAAGGAATAAATAAGAATACGTTATTTTACCTTGATGATCCCGGTATTGATTATCTTGACAGGGATAAATTATCCTTTTTTACTCAGGATATTTCCACAGGGATAAAAAATTACGTTCTTTTCCAGAATTTTATAAATTTCAGATGGCCTTACTGGTTATACAATACATATTCAGTAAAATCCAGATCCTTCCACCATATTAGTCCTTTCCTGTTGCTGAATAATAATAACAGGGACTGGATTTCATTTTTAAATCGAAATTCATCCAAACGTGTTTATACTGATCCGGCCGGAATGATTTCGCCTGAGCATGATAGCTGGTCTCTGGAATTTTGGATGTTGGAGAGGAAAACATTGTACAGACCTCAGGAAAGGATTTCTTCTGTATATCAAACCAGGGATACCAATACGTTCTTAATAAATACAAGGTGGGAAGAGACTAATTTTATATTTACGGAGAGCATTTGTAGTATAGAGAGGGATAAGGAAAGTGCAGAACTCGTGATAGATTTGAACAGTATCTTGTCTAAAGGCAATATTCCTATTATACTTTTTATTGTTGTAAGACCTTATAATACACTGACTCTTGGTGGTATCAAATCGATAGAATATAACAATAAGACAAAACTGATAAATATAAATGATTACGAGAGAATATATTCGGAAACTAAACCGGATTACATGCTTACAGGCAATGCTTGCGATGGCGATATTGATTTCATTGATTTAAAAATGAAGAAAAATAGTGTGAACTGCAGATTCGAACTCGCCACTATGGCGTTGGGATATAATCTTAACAAGGGTGATAATGAATTAAAGATAAGGATTGATCTGAGTGGTGACAGACGTTTCCATGTCTATAAAGTAAATTATTCCAACCTGAAAAACGAATATATTGAGCAGATTAATTTAAAATCCAGGAAAGGATTGAAGATAACATTTCCTGAAAAGAAACTCCAGAATTGGATATATGCTGCCAAGATTTCAGCTCTGAATTGTTCTATTGAGGATATTTTAGATACGGTTGATTTACAAAGCTCATCTTCAGGGTTGATATTTTACGCGGTTGCCGGTTATAATAGAATGGGGTATTTCTCAGAGTCACTAAGAATTATAAATTCAATTACAGACAGGATAATAATAAAAGAAAAGCCGAATTTTACAAAAATACATACCAGTTGCTGTCTGATAAACTGTATTTCGGATTATTTTAAACTTTCCCGGGATATAGGGTATATTCGATCAAGATATCAATTATTACGTAGTATTGCAGATGGTATTATCCAATATTCCAAGAGTATAAAAAGCTCGGGCAAAAGTCCTTATAAAAATTCAATTCAGGGATATTTAATCAAGGAGTTTCACATATATGATGTAATTGTCATTTCATTTGCGCTTTTCGAATTTTCATATATGGCACGGTGTATGGGCATTTTCAATGATGAATTGAAATTTGCAAAAGAATCCGACAGGCTTGAAAAAATAATCATCGAAAAAATTGATCCTAAAATATCCGACAGCTTTCAAGATGAAGAGACCGCTGAAGAAGAAATTTCCGGACCTGGTATTGAGAGAAATGTATTCATCGAAAATGAATATTTTGCGTATAATATTTTTGCAGGTTTTCCTTTTGCTGTTCGATCGCTGACCACTGAAAAGTTAAAAGATTTAACTGATAAAATATCCTCTTCTTTTAGCGAAAATCCGATATATTTTAAATCTTCAGGCGGATGTAATTCTTTATATTCTATTATTTATGCTATCAACCTTTTGCTCGTAAAAGATCCAAGGGTGCATACAATAATCGAAAAATTTTTTGATTTCGGTAAGGAAAGATATGTCATTCCGGATTTTGTTAATCCAACCAATGGATTAGGGATAATGGGCCAGGGAGATTCATCGATTGTTATTTCAGCTTTTTTTACACTGCTCAGATCAGCCATTTTTATGGACTCACAGGAAAGGCTTGTAATTTTCCCGGTCCCAAAAAAAGAGTGGTTTATTGAAGGTTCGGAGATCAGGATCGAGGATGCACCATCTCTTTTTGGTATAATCAATTTTACTGTATTAACGACCAGAAATGAAATACAAATTCATTTTTACGAGACACCTAAATATATTCCCCCTGAAATTATGATCAACCTTCCGTTCCCCAGCAGAATTAAACAGGAAGATGATTTTCTCTTAAAAAAGGAGATTGGTAATTCTTACCTGATCCACGGCTGGCCTTCCATGATTAGATTTATAAAAAGATAAGCTGAATTACATTAAACTATTTGTGTGTTGAAACATGGTTTTTTATAATATAATTATTCAATCATCCTGACGAAATATATATATGCAGGGATTGTATTTCTGAAAATTGATCCGGAGATTAAAACGTCTTCAAATGATTGTAATTTATTTGTTTCTTCTTCATATTTCAGTTATATACGGGATTTTTTAAAAAATAAAATAGTACCTTCAAAGGGATATACAATAAAACGATGATTATTTATTATTTGATCATAGTAATAATATTAGTATCCGGTTTGACATTCTATTTTATTTATATTAAGCCCAGACAGGATCCTCTGAATAAAGCACTGGGATTTGCCAGGCAGAATAAATTCCTGGAGGCTATAACCGAATATAAGCGAGTTCTTTATACTAAACCTGATGCATTTAATATACATTTTCAAATATCGGATTTATACATAAGACAAGAGAATTTTGAACAGGCAATCTATCATTTAAATGAAATACTGAGAATCGACAGGTTTAATCTTGAAGTGCAGAAGGAAATTGTAATCAAGAGACTTGCCAAAGCATATTATTTAACAGAGGATATTGAAAAGGCTTTTCAAAAATATCTCGAATTATTGAAGCTTAATCCCGATGATGTGGAAGCCTGCTATCAAGTCGCTTTCATAAGCCTCGGACAGGAGGAATTTGAAATTGCTCAGAGATTTTTTGAAAGGCTGGTAAAACTTGAGGATAGTTTTGAATCTTTCTTTGGAGCAGGAATTTGCAGTTATCAGAATAATAAAAATGAAGATGCGGTGAACTATTTCCGCGAAGCACTGTCAATAAGATCTAATTCTGATATCGCAATATTGGCTATTTCTTTCGCTCTGCAAAGAGCAGGGAAATATAATGAAGCAATTACATATGTAAGCAAACTAACAAATAAAGTTACGGAAGATAATGTAACTTATATAGCAAGACGTTTCTTATCCTTTTTGAATATTTTCGCAGGAAAGAATAAGGAAGGCCTGCAAATGATGAAAGATCTTCTTGAACTGGTAAAAGAAAAAAATATGCAGGAAGAATTAAAATTATCTTTATATGATACTGGGTTTGCGTGCGTTAAAAATAATGAGCTTGATGATGCATATAAATATTGGGAGCAGTTGTATCAGTTAGATAATGATTATGAACAAATTAAAAACATATTGAAGCTTGTCAAAGACAGTCTCGAAATAGGAGCGGACAGGGATGTATTTGAAAGCTCAGTATACGATTTAATTGAGGACTGGGAAACCAATTCATTTTCACCTGATTTCTTATGGGATATATGCGGATTGAAAAGTGATAAGCTGATTGATGTGACTAATGTGATAATGTCCGCTAAAACTTCCAAAGAAAAGGATTCTGGTAAACAGGAGGGTTTGGGGACGGACACGGACTATGCAGATAGAATTGAAAAATTTCAGAACCTTGACAACGAAACGTTCAGAATGATTTCCAACAGGATTGTTATAAAACTCGGGTATAAAGTTGATGAGATATTATTGACATATAGAGAATCCGACGGGGTTGACATTATGGCAACTGCACAGGAGAATAATGATAAAGTCCTTATTTGGGTACGGAGGTGGAAAGGAACCAGAGTCGGAGAAATTACTCTTAGAAATTTCGCACAGGCTATCAATGATCATAAAGCCAGAAAAGGTATATTCATTACAACTGCCGATCTGACTCAGGCAGCCCAGGAGAGTTTAAAAAGGCTGAATAAAATAAAAGTAGTCTATCCTGATGAAGTAAATGCTCTGACGCGGGGATTGATTTGATTATGACACTAATTGCCAATACTCCGATTGAGGATATAAATATTGATAACATCGAACTTGAATACAATGACTTTAAAATAAGTAAACCGGTCATCAATGAAAAACTTAGAGCTTCAATAAATATAAACGGTTTGCTGGAACCTCCTGTCTTATTAAAAAAAAATAATTCTTATATAATAATTTACGGTCACAACCGTCTTAAAGTATTAAAGCAGATGGGTTGCTTGAATGTCCCTTCAGTCGTTATCGATGGAATAGATCCGAAAGCATATGCAGATTACGCTATACTTAAAAATTACAGAGGTGAAATAGGACCGTTTGGTAAAATCAAGTTTATTCGGATATTAAAAAGTCTTTTATGTACTGATGAATATTTATCAGCAATATCTAATATAATGCAAATACCTAAAGAAGTTATATTGGGGAAATGGCCCTGGGAAAATGTTCAACGGTTACCTGATGAATTAAGGGATTATATTGATACAAAGGATATTGGCTTTAAAATAATTAGGAATCTCATGTCGCTTCCTGATGAAGGTATGTCCCTTTTAACTGCATGGGTGAGTGATAGTTTTCGAGTTAACATTTTTAAGGGAATTGTTGATCTGATCTGCGATATAAATAAAAGGGATAAAACACTTTTAAAGCTAATGCAGATAGATGCAAGCTTGATAAATGATAGGAGACAAAAAGAGGAATTCCTTTTCAATGAGATCTTTAAAATAAGATATCCCGCTTATACGGAGATTAAGGTTAAAGCTGAACAATTCATCAACAAGCTAAGACATGATGGTATGGAGATAAATTTTCCGGAATATTTTGAAAGTGACGAGATAGGTCTAATACTAAAGATCAATAAGAGAGATGGGATTAAAACATTTCAGGATAAAATAGATCATATCGATATTGAAGCGCTTAGGAGTCTTCTTGATTTATTATAATTGTTACATGAATTATAATAAAATAGAGATGATTTTCAATATGTATATTGCTGAAAGTATTTATTCTATATTATACCGGGTAGGTCTGTTTCTCCCGGGTTAAGCAATTCAATTTTCAGGAAAGAATTTTGACATTTCTCTGATTGCTTCCTTGCAGGTTTCTTCAAAAGATTGCTTTGACTTAAATCCTGCTGCGTTTTTATGTCCACCGCCTCCTTTTTTCATTGCTATCTTCGCAACATCGTAATCTCCTTTTGTTCGCATGCTAACCTTGATCTCTCCGCCTATATTTTGTTTTACAAGAACACTTGCAACAACTCCCTGAAGAGTAAGTGGCAGATTTATGTTTAATTCTCCTTCAGTAAATGGTGCACCGGTTTCTTCTAACATATCCGGAGTAAGCTTCATCAGGATCATTTTTCTGTTGAAATGTATTTCCATTGTTGAGAGCATTTTAGCCCTTAGCTCAAAGCTGTCGAGTGAGTTGCTTTCATAGATCTTTTCATAGATATTGAAGGGATTTGCGCCAATCTCTACAAGGTTGGCTGCTATTCTGAATGTTTCAGGAGATGTTTTGGGGTATCTAAAGGATCCGGTGTCAAAGAGGATGCCTGCATATAGTGCCTGTGCGGATTTAAAAGTTGGTTTTTTATTGTAATACCTGATGATATCATATATTATCTCAGAAGCTGAAGATGCTTCTGCCATTATAAAGTTATCTTCAAATTTATCTTCACTGCCTTCATGATGATCTATAATAAATACATCTTTAATTTTATCTTTCATGTATTGATAAGCAGTTCCAATATTTCTGAAATCATTTGTATCAAGTACAAAAAGCGCGTACTGATCAATAGAGGAAAAATTAATATCTTTGTTAAAGATATTTATTTCATTATCGGGATCAATAAAGATAAATTTATCAGGTATGGGATCTGAGTTTATTATAACGGGTTTTTTATTTAAACTGATGAGCAATTCTTTAAATGCTATTTCTGCACCAAGCCCGTCTCCGTCCGGACTTTCATGAGTAGATATTATGAAATGATCATATTTTGATAGAAAAGAATCTAATTTTTTAAAGCCCGGAAACATATCGTCACACAGCCTTTTCCATTTTTTTCTTTAAAAGAGGGAAGTCCATTTCTTCTCTGATTCCGATATACCTTTCTGCGCATTTTTTTGCAAGATTTCTGACCCGTGCAATATAACCGACCCTTTCCGTTACAGATATTGCCCCCCTTGCATCAAGCATATTAAAGGCATGAGAACATTTCAGGACATAATCATACGCCGGCAGTACTATTTTGATTTCAGGATTATTCAGAATTGAAATACATTCTTTTTCGAAAAGATCGAAAAGTGTGAAATGCATATCTATCCCGGCTATGTTAAAATTATAATGTGAGAATTCAAATTCATTTCTATGATAAATATCTCTATAGGAAATTTTTTCATTCCAGTTAATATCAAAAACATTTTCTTTCTCCTGTATATACATACAGATTCTTTCAAGCCCGTATGTTAGTTCAACTGAAATGGGATTTAATTCAATACTTCCGCATTGTTGAAAGTATGTAAATTGAGTGATTTCCATGCCGTCTAACCAGACTTCCCATCCTAATCCTGATGCACCAAGGGTAGGCGATTCCCAATCATCTTCTACGAATCTGACATCGTGTTCTTTTAACCTGATACCCAGGTTCCGCAAAGAGTCCAGATATAAATCCTGAATATTTAGAGGGGAAGGTTTCATTATCACCTGGTACTGATAATAATGCTGTAACCTGTTAGGATTGTCTCCATACCGGCCGTCAGTCGGACGTCTGGATGTTTCAACATAAGCCGCATTCCATGGTTCAGGTCCGAGAACACGTAAAAAGGTAGAAGGGTTGAAAGTGCCTGCTCCTACTTCTGTATCATATCCCTGAATTATCACACATCCGTTTTTAGCCCAGTATTCGTTTAATTTTGCTATAATATCTTGAAAATGCATATTTTGTTATGATACTCCCATATTTTTAGTATTGTAAGAATTTTTTAAGATTCTATGAAGCATCTCAAATTTTTCTTTATTGTTTAAATTATAATAGTCCAGCACATCCTCATCAAGGAATTCGAATCTTAGTCTTCTGTTTTCAATATCAATTAACGAATACGCTAAATAAACCAGATAAACTGACGCTTTATATTTTTCGGGCGCCATGTGTGGTCTGCGATGGTATTTGATCATATTGACAAGGGATTGGTTAAAATTCCATTTTTCTAATATAAGTGCACCAAGAGTACTATGACTTATTCCAAGAGTCATTTCTTCCAGCAGGCCTGAA
This sequence comes from uncultured Leptospirales bacterium, assembly GCA_964631555.1. Taxonomy (GTDB): domain Bacteria; phylum Spirochaetota; class UBA4802; order UBA4802; family JAFGDQ01; genus CAZVYR01. Next base: position 4,724 of record CAZVYR010000051.1, on the reverse strand, counting down.
TTATCAATAATATTTTTGCCGGTTACTTCATGGATTTTTATTGTTAATTCGGGCTTAATTGACAGAAGAACGATTTGTCCGATTTCTGCCAATAGTGCTGAAAGATATATGGAATCAGTCATATCTGTTTTCTTAACCTGGATAGATAATTTATGAGCATAGAATGCAGCCCTGTAGGAATTTGTCCAGATTTCTTCAAATTTTTTATATCTTGAATCCAGAATCTCTTGAACTCCACTTGCAATAAGCAGTGAATTTATCGTTTTCAATCCTATTAACTTAACAGCATCTTCTATTGTGTTTGTCTGATTCAATGTGATATATCCGGAGGAATTAGCAAGTTTAAGGATTGCAGTAGTCAATCCCGGATCTTTTTTTATACTTTCAGCAATTTCTGCAACTGTTGCATCGGGATTACAGCAAAGTTTTTGTATTTCTATAATATTTTTCGGAAAAGACGGGAGATTATTCACTTCTTTGATGATTTCATCTGTTATTTTTATATTATAAGCTTCTTTGTTCAGGTAATGCGGAGTTTTTATTGTTGCAATGGTAAGACCTTTCTCGGATTTTATATTGAATGTTTCCGGAGGTAACCCCGCGTTCTTAATAAGCATTAATGCCATAATCAATCCAAGGCCGGCACCTTCTGAATCATCCATTACATCATCAAAGGCTTCCGATATGTCATTGTATAAATAAGCTTTATTGATTCTAGATTCTATCTTTTTTAGTTCTTCTTCTATAATCGGGCTATTATTTATTATGTGAATTTCGAGGGAGTCAGGCTGGTATTCAAATAATACTCTTACCAGAAGGTTGACTTGCTTTAGTTTATCGAATATATCTGTTTCACTGCTGTATACATCGGCTTTAAAGGATCTCATCCCTTTCCAGTAGTCTTCTTTTTTTGATATATCCAGCTTCATTAGTTTAAAGTATAGTCTTTTTGCATTGGCTTTAACTGCATTTGTAATAATTTCCCTGAGTACAGTGATGATCATATCTTTTAAATAAAGGATATCGTGTTTTTCGAGATATCGGTGAATTATCTTCATAAAGATTGCTTCAACTTCCAGGGAAAAGAAGTTAAATTGGATATAAAAACGCTCATTACTGATTATGGATTTTTTATAATCAGAAGGCTTTAAAATATAGGGGTTTTCTTCGATAACCTGCAATCTTTACTCCTTAACGGAAGAGGTTTAGGCCTGTGATCCGGAATATTCATGCTTAAGGGTCAGCATTAAAACATCTCTATAAGATATCATTTTTTATTAAAAGCTGCAACAATATTTATATAAAAAATTATAAGATTATTATGGAACTGAATTTTTTTATATGAAACAAATTCCATCTATATTTCGGATAAGATTTGTTGTTAGACCTGCCTCGCCGCAGTCCGGGAATTTTATCCGGGGGGCGTTTTGTATAGCCAGGATAACTTTATTGAAACTTTATGCTTTAATATATTCGACTGAAAAGGGATCAATTTCGTTCTATAAACGGAGGGGAAGCAATTATAAATAATTAAGCCATTTATAATTATTTTTTAATGCACCTTCGAAAAGCGTACTTACAGCAAAATATATTTGATCTTCACCATACTGGTTTAATCCTTTTGCAAAGCCAATATAACCTTCTAAGTTAAGCATGTATCCTGCAGTAATTCTCATGTGTAATTCTATACCGGTGCTTGATTTAAATTCATTGATTTTAGTATTCCCGTTCCAGACATTACCATAATCGAAAAAAGGAGTTAACCATAAATCCCTGAATAAAACCGGGAAGGTGGCTAAGCCGAAATCAGTCTGAATGACCGGGAAACGGTATTCAATTGTTCCTGCAGCAATCCTGTTGCCGTAAATTATTCCCGAGGGATACCCCCGAAGGCCGAGTTCATCTTCTTCTGTTTCAGGCAGGCCGATTTCGCCTTTTTCAAATTTCCCGAGATTATATGGTGATTTATAATCGGGGTTATTAAAAGATGCTCCTCCTCGGATATTTAATAATAATACATTATTTCTACATAAGCCGGGAAGGTATTCGGAGTATTCTCCCATGGTTTTAGAATAAGAGATATCTGATCCTAGTTCTTTTCTATATAGATCTGAAATAATATATATATCTCTTCCATTTTCCCTGCTGACTGAATATGAATATTCTTTGCTGTCGATGAAAGAATATTTCAACCTGACTTTTGCAATTATATCTTTATAGTTTTCATTCGTTCCGGGTTCAAAAATGTCGGTATATGATTTTGAGTACTTATATGAGAAGGACAGAACATGAGAGGTCTGGTAATAAATAAATGGAAATGCCAGGCCGATCGTTCCCGATTTTTCCATTTCTCTTTTTAAGGGATTTGTATTTTTTTCTTCCCATGGGAATTTATCTTCTCCGTAAAAAAGAGCATCATTATAATATTGCATTATTATTTCAGGATATAGATATGAGAAATTATAACTTAAATTCACGGAAGCTCTTTTTTCATAAGTATATGTGTATGCGTTGATTATATACATATTCTTATAAAGCGTATCATAACCTAATGTAAAAAAACCGGCTATTAGCTGGGATTTATTATTATAAACTTCGGAATTCGCGATCAGGGGAAGCCAGAAAGGAGGGAAAATTGAGTTCAGAACAGTGAAATTCGAAATTGTTATTGTATTGTCATCTTGTTCATTTGGGAGATGATCAAATATCTGCACTGGTATATCCTGAGGATTGATATTAGTTATGCTTAATGCTTTTTCAGGATAGTGCATTAGGGCAATATTAAATCCGTTTTTACCGTAATACGCGAATGTAAGTGATTTTCCGTCCGGAGAAATGTCGGGCGAGAATCCGCCTCCTATGAAATTTGTGAGCTTTGATAGTGTTTTTTTATTTATATTAAATTCGTATAGATTATATACTCCGTCTCTGTCTGATGAAAAAATTATTCTATTCCCGTCAGGATGCCAGGATGGTTGTATATCATTATACTTGTCCCGGGATATGCGCAGGATATTGCCTGTCGCGATAGTCAGGATCGCTATATCCGCATCTCCTGTTTCGTCTTTTAGAGTAAATACGATGTTTTCCCCGTCCGGCGAAAATTTAGTGTAAGCGATTTGCAGGTCTGTTTTATCTATCAGGATATTGAAGGCACTGAAAGAGAGATCCGAGAGTATAAGAGAGAATTTGTTGTTTTCCTCTTTTACAAATACGGCCCTGTTCTCCTTCGGATCTATATCTATGTAGCTTCCCCTGAGCCTGCTTGTTATTTGTTTATAGGTCTTATCATAAACAAAGGCTTCGTTATATATTGAGAAGCTTTTATAATATTCTGCGTCGGATAAAAATATGCGGTCGTTGCCGGTAATGCTGATGCTGTTTGGATCGTTCACAGGGCAGAGAACCTTCTGTTTTCCTGTAGTAATGGAATAGCTTACCAGGGCTGTGCTGTTATAATTGGTTTTCCTTATATAAAATATTTCTTTATTATTTCGGCTGAATCTGGGCAATGAAGTAAAATATCCGCTTTTTGTAATTTGTTTATAATCTGTTATTTCTTTTTCTTTGATATTTTTTATTTGCTTGTCATATTTGATTTTTAAAAAGGCTTCCCATTCGTCCCACAGAGTAGTGAATTTCTCTCCATAAATCTTTTCAGCTTCGGAATCTATAAACGGCAGGATATATGGTATTATGTGATCACTGTAAGGGATTAAATTATATGAATTATCTATGTATATATCTGCAAAACTTCCGGTTCCGTATTTTGTTTCCAAAAATTCAACAAACAGACCACCGTATAAGTACGGTACATAACCTACAGGCCATGCTCTGGGGAAATTTGAAGCTTCGCTAATTGTTTTAAAAGAATTGTTTGCAATCTCAGTTCTCATTACCATATCAGTATATGAGCTGTTGTTTCTGCCGAATTTTGAGGAATACGATTCATAGTAAACAGCATTTCCTTCTGCCATCCAGTAAGGAAGGAATACATTCGGGAAACAGCATCTTCCAAGTGTGTATCTCGATATTGAGGGCAGCCCGTGTATCATGTCATGATTGAGAATATGGACGTATTCATGTGTGAATACCATTTCGAGCCAGTTGTCGAAATTGCTGATAGAGCTGTCGGGTTCGGGTCTTGTCATGTATATCTGGATGCGGTTATAAGGGAAGGGCGTCGCGAAGCCGTTTGCGGTATATAAATTGTCAACTAGTATGACGTCTGTTCTTAAAGCAGGCTGCCATTTTATTTTGGGGGATAATAGCAGATGCACTTTTTCCGCTATCTGCGCCAATTTTTTCGCTTCGGTTTCCAGACCCTGGTGATAGTGTATCCAGAAATGGTTTGTTTTTATTGATTTCCATTCCAATTCAGGACTGAACATTATAGCTGAAAAAAGTTTCAGGGGAGAAACCAAAATAAAAATTATCAGTATGCATTTTTTCATTTTTTCATAATATTACCTAAATGGTTTTTTAGTCAAATAACTTATAAATTACTTGACTGATAATAATGTGGAATTGCATCATCTTTTGACTGACTTTTTATTTTTAATGCTATTGAAGGGTAAATACGGGCATAAACCCGTATTATGGAACGTAGGGGACCCTTCGGCTTGCGCTCAGGGACCGGATGTGAAACGTAGGGGAAGCCGGCTTTGAAACGGAGCGGAAGCGACTCTGAAACGTAGGGGAAGCGGCTTTGAAACGGAGCGGAA
>CAZVYR010000050.1:9729-16286 GCA_964631555.1 uncultured Leptospirales bacterium | reverse complement strand
TCGGAAGGCCATAAGGACGGAGTGTGTTCAATAATTCGTTTTTTTGCCTGAAGAAAACTCTTTATTTTTTCGAGTACATCTCTTGTTATTCTAAGCTCCTGTTCGATTTCCTTTATATTCAGCTCCTCGATAGACGGCGACTCAATGTCCAATGGAAGGTTCACCAGGGTCGGATCGCTGCCTCCTCCCTTTGCCCACAGGGAGTCAACATTCTTTTCGTTTGTCAGCGAATACAGATAAGTTATTTCAGGTTTAAGCTTTTGGAAAATATCATAAAGCCTGTTTATTTCAGTTTTGTATTCTGAGATTTGAACCTTGGAATTAGAACCATACATCTTTAGTTTGGAAACATCTTTAATCGTTGAAGCATGGTTAACAATAGCTACTGAAGTGATTATAATTGTTATTAAAACCGCGGAGATTACAACCACTATGGAATAGATGGGAACATGGAAATTTATTATTTTTTTTTCCGAATGAGGTATGAGCATTACAGTTAAACGTTCTCTTGCTTTCTTAAGAAAGGTATACCAATTGGATCTGATGTTATCTAAAATAAAGCCGAGATTATCGGATAAGAAATTATTAATGCTTTGAAGAAGATTATTTAGATTGGAGTCTTTGAAAGGATTTATTCCCATTTTTTAACCTTTTCAGCCTGTAAACAATGATTTTATATATTAGGAATTTAAATATTCTAAATATCTTGAAAAAATCTTTAATTATATAGACATTGTTTTCATATAACAAAAAATAATTCATGTCAAGCTTATTATTTATTATCGTCCAACATTGGGTATAATCTTTAACTAGTACCTGATGCGTCATCATGAGGTTATGCATGTTACTTTTTAATATTATAAATCCGTCAGGCCAGTGAAAAGACTGCCGGGGGATATGGACTCTTTACCACACTACATACTTTTTGAGCTATTATGTCATTTATTTATAAAAAATATTAAAAAATGTCTAAATCAAAAAATATATTCTGACGAAATATAGATTAGGTAAAAATATATAAAAAAATGAAAAATAAGATCAAAATGAATCAAATATTAGTATAATCCTGAATAATCGCCGATATACGCTTTAAAACACCCATTACAGCCTTTAATTCCTTCAATAAAGAAACCGAGAATATGAAAGTAACGGACTAGACTGTTTATTAACGCAGGGAAGCGGAGTATTTCAACAAAATAGTTCTTACTTGAAATAGTATCGTTTTTAATTAAAAATGATACTCCACCCTGCCGGAAAGGCCGGACAGCCCGTCTCTTGTACAGCAAAAGATTTAAAAGTGATTTGTTTCAGGCAATATGCCGTACGCAATGATCTTTGAAAACTGAATTTAGTTACTGCAAGCATTTTATCAATGGGAGGGCTTAATGGTTGCAGTAAACAAAGGTATTCCCTAGTGCGTTTGCAACCGAGTGTGTAATTACCTGATAAGGAGATCAGGTTATTTTAAAACAAAGGAGTGTTTCAGATGATTATCAATACCAATATAAGTGCTATTAACGCAAACAGAGTTCTGAAATTCAAGCATTGGGATGTTAACAGCTCAATGGAGAAATTAGCTTCCGGTTTGCGAATAAACAGGGCTGGTGATGATGCTTCCGGTCTTGCAGTATCAGAGAAAATGAGAACTCAGATTCAGGGCTTAAGACAGGCTGAGAGAAATACCGAAGACGGAATGTCTTTTATACAAACAACCGAAGGTTACCTGCATCAGACTTCCGCGATCCTTCAGAGGATCAGGGTTCTTGGTGTACAGTCATCAAACGGTATTTACTCGCAGGAAGACAGGCAGTTAATTCAGGTCGAAGTTTCAGCGCTTGTTGATGAAGTTGACAGAATAGCATCGCAGGCTGAATTTAACAGATTTAAACTGCTTCTCGGTGAATATTCGAGAATCAATCCCAAAGCCAGCATGTGGTTTCATATGGGCGCGAACATGCATCAAAGGGAAAGAGTGTATATCGGTACCATGACTTCAGAGGGTTTGAATCTCACAGACAGGACAGGGAGATTGATTGCGAATGTAAGTACAGCAGATAATGCTAACAGGACAATCGGACTCGTAGATGATGCTCTGCAAAAGATTGCCAAAGAAAGAGCTGACCTTGGGTCTTATTACAACAGGCTTGATTATGCTGCCAAGGGCTTAATGACAGCATACGAGAATATCCAGGCGTCCGAGAGCAGAATAAGAGATGCTGATATGGCTGAAGTAATGGTAAATTTCACCAAAGATCAGATTCTTGTACAGACCGGTACTGCTATGTTGGCTCAGGCTAATATGAAAACAAGATCAGTTCTACAGCTTCTGGGAGGGTAATAAATAAATTATAAAAGCAACATTTTATAGAGGGAATACCGCAAAAATAACCCGTTTCTAACGGGTTATTTTTTTGGGTAAATATTGCAAATTTAACCCATGTATATTCGGACTTTAGATAAGAAAGTATTTAAAAAAATAGATAAGGCTGAGATGTTTTTTAATATTTACGCGTAAGCATGAAAATAGGAGCCGGGTACAGTGGTATTCTGCAAGTAGAGAAAGTGATTTTCCGAACTGATAGAATGAGAGTCTTTTGTCTTAAGATTCCGGGTGTTATCAGACGGATTATTTGATCCGGACTTGATATAATTTATTTCCGGATTTTCCTTTGTATGAATATTGCTTATTTTATTAATTTTCCCGGCATTGTATCCCGGCCAGACGTATACCTTCTTGAGTAAAATTTTACCCGGCAGCCTGGTCTGGAAAATAACCTGTGATATGCCTGTTGATATATTCATAGTATTTTTAATGTCGGAAAAATTACTTTAAAACTTTAATATTTTTTTATTATAAAAATATTATTAAATATATACCCATATATTTTTTAATTGATAATTACACAGACACAAAGCAATAATAAACAATATGGATCATTTAAATTAATGCAGGTTTTAACAATGGAACACAAATACAGGAATCCCTTTCCGACTGTTGATATTATCATTGAGTTGACAGCAGATATAGGGCATGATATTGATGAGAAAAAAATAGTATTGATAAAAAGAAAGAATCCTCCTTTTGGCTGGGCATTACCGGGAGGCTTTGTGGATTATGGAGAATCTCTTGAGCACGCAGCAGTGAGAGAAGCAAAGGAAGAGACATCATTGAATGTTGAACTGGTAAGGCAATTTCATACTTATTCGGAACCGGAAAGAGATCCCAGGCAGCATACAATATCCACTGTTTTTATCGCCAGGGCAAAAGGAACTCCCAAGGGGATGGATGATGCCGAAGCTGCGGAGATTTTCAGCATACAGGACTTGCCGGGCAAGCTTGCTTTTGATCATGGAAATATCCTGAATGATTATATAAATCAAAAGTACTGAATTAGATATCATAACCTCGCATAATAATTCAAACGCAGACATATATTATATATTTTAAGGAAATAAAAAAATGGAAAAATCCGGTTTTCTTTTTAAATTAACAACCATGGCTGTTGATACACTTATGAAGCTTACTAACGCTGATATCAGGACACACGGAGACGAAAATATTACTGATCAGCCTACTCTCTATGTGATCAATCATTTTACGAGAATGGAAACCTTTTTTCTGCCGTATATTATTAATAAAATAACGGGAAAAGAAGTTCTGTCACTTGCAGCAGGTGAGTTCTTCGGAGGCGCATTCGGCAATTATCTGCAAAAGCTGGGAGCTGTCCCATCGAATGCTCCGGAGCGGGACAGAATTATGACAACTGCACTGCTTAATAAAGAAATGTCCTGCCTTGTATTTCCTGAAGGACAGATGATTAAAGATAAAAAGCTGATAGAGAAGGGCAAGTTTATGGTGTATAATTCTGGGATAAGAAGACCACCTCATACAGGTGCAGCCATACTAGCCCTCTTGTCGGAATTTTACAGGCAGAAAATAAAATATTTCCAGGAAACAGGCTACGATAAGGGAATAGAAGCATACAGGAATTATTTCAATATTGATCCGAATAAGAATTTAAAAAGCATAATTGAATCGGAAACCGTTATACTGCCGGTTAATGTCACATATTACCCGGTACGTGCCAGGAAAAACCTGATGAATAAGATCGCATCCAGGCTGATAGAAAAGGTCCCGGATAGACTTGAAGAAGAACTGGAGGTCGAAGGATCAATGCTGATCGACGGTGTGGATATTGATATAAATTTCGGTAAACCTATCCATGTAAATTCATTTCTTAAAAGCAGCAGGATTGAAAGATCGATCCGGAATAAACAATTATATATTGATTCAAAAGAAAAAAAACAGAAACAATTATTCAGGAAAGAGAGCATCAGGTTGATGTATCAATACATGACTTCGATTTACAGCATGACTACTGTCAATCATGATCATATTCTGTCTTACATATTGTCCAAATATAAGAGTAACAAGGTATCAAAAAGGGATTTCAGAAACAGGGCTTTTCTTCTCATCAATACGATAAAAGACCAGTTGAAGTATAATCATAGCTTTTTGAACAGGAAACAGACATCCCTGCTTATTGATGAAGATAATGACAAGATACAGAATTTTATCACTGCCCTGGAAAATGAATCTATAATTACTGCTGACAAAGAATATATATATAAAAACACAACGAAATTTTCCAAAATATATGAATTCCATACAATCAGAAAAGATAATATCGCCGAAGTACTGAAAAATGAAATAGAGCCTTTAAAGGATCTTGTAAAAGCGATAAATAACCTGATGAGGGTTCCGGATTTTATTATCAGGAAAAAGATCAGGAACAAGTTCCTGAAATGGGATATGGATCTTTTTAATTCGGATTATGAAAAATATTACATAGACGGTGAAACCAAACCCAAAAGGATAGGGCAGCCTTTCTTTCTTAAAAATACTTTCAGCAATAAAGGAGTTCTGCTGGTACACGGATACCTTGCCGCTCCTGAAGAAATGAGAGAGCTTGGAAACTACCTGCACCAGTCTGGATACAATGTTTACGGAGTAAGGCTGCGCGGACACGGAACTTCTCCTGAAGACCTGGCATCAAGAACGTGGGAGGACTGGTTAAAGTCGGTAAGGAGAGGATATGTAATATTGACAAACTCGGTAAATAAAATAGCAATAGCCGGCTTCTCTACAGGGGCCGGCCTGGCCCTTCTGCATGTAAAAAACCAGGAAGAATATAGCTGCATTATCTCAATTAGCGCTCCGCTCAAGCTCGTAAATATTGCATCAAGGTTTGCGTCAAGCGTTGTCAGGTGGAACAAGCTGCTGGAGAAAATGCATGCCAGGAAGGGCAAGCTGGAATTTGTCACTAATAATCCTCAGAACCCTGATATCAATTATTTCCGAAATCCGATCCGGGGTGTTAATGAACTCGAAAAACTAATGAAAGTTGTTGAAAATTCTTTAAGTGATGTTAAGATACCGGTATTGATCGTCAAGGGAGCAACTGATCCGGTTGTTAATCCTCAAAGCGCAGATGAGATATTTAAAAGACTCGGCTCTGAAGATAAACGACTGGTTACTCTGGAAGCTGAAAAGCACGTTATTGTCAGGGGAAAGGATACTGAAAAACTATTTCCTGAAATAAATAAATTCCTGAAGGAGTTTTTATAGACATTTACAGTATAATTCAAATACCAGGTTTTTTTATTTATTATTTAAAAGAGTTTATTATTTAAAATTAAAAAATCTCAACAGGAGGAATTTCTATGAAATTCAAAATGCTTTCAATCATTGCCGGCATAGCATTGATCGCTGCTTTTTCCGGAAGTGCTGACGCGCAGTTTATGACCCAGGATTTAGTATTTCTTAAAGTCGGTTATATCCCCACTTATACTGTTACCTATGATGAAAAAGGTATTGATGACAGCGAGTTGAAAGGATTCGCTATTCAGGGTGAATATAACCTGAATTTCAGCGGATTCTGGATGGGATTCGGACTGGAGTATCAGTATATAACCGATGACTCTGATTCTGAAGATGTGCACCATTCCTTTTTACTGCCGATGGCATCAGTAAAAGTTGCGGCAGTCGGGGGACTTTACCTGGGTGCAGGTCTTTCAGGTAAATATCTTATCGCGACCGGGGAATATGATGATGGCGGCAAGGTAAAGAAAGATATAGATCTGTGGGCAAACGGCATCTTAGGTTATAATATGCCAGTCGCCGAAGGCGTATTTCTTGATTTTGAAGGCAGGTTCGGATGGAATCTTACAAATAGACAGTTTTCCGAATACGAAGTTGGCGGCACCACAAACGATGTAAAAAACAAGAACGCTTATGATATTGCTTTCTATGTCGGTGTCGGATTCAGGGCACCGGGTGCAAGTTACTAAATTCGGAAATCGTTGTGCTAATGCCCTGACCCGTTTGTTTCCGGGAAATACGGATCAGGGCAATAACCCATTACTTCCTAGAGACGCAAGATCTTGCGTCTCTACCGTTATTTAACACAAATTTATTTTTTTTACCGATCCACTCCGTTTCAAAGTCGTCCCAAAGCCGCTTCCCCTCCGTATCAGATTCGCTTCCTCTCCGTTTC
>CAZVYR010000050.1:0-9629 GCA_964631555.1 uncultured Leptospirales bacterium | reverse complement strand
CTCCGTTTCCCCTCCGTTTAAGAATCGTCCCCCGTACAAATAATAAAATCAGAAATCTCTTCCCAAACCTGGAACCTGGAACTTTCAACCTGGAACTCTCATTCCCTCCCCTCCGTTTCAAATACGACTCGTTCGAAAAACGAGATTTATACGTATTTTACTTGTACAATACTCGGTATAAGTATAGGGTAAGTACTGATCAATATTCAGCAACTGACAACGGAAAACATCGGGATAAATAAATGATAATATCAGATACAGACAGAGAGAATGAAGATTATTATGATCAATATCCTTATGATGAATATGAAGATTCTGAGGATGATCTATACAGGCCGCCGCCCGGCCCGTTAAGCAAAATGCCTCCGGCAAAATTTTTTATACCGGCAATCTTCTGTGTTTTTTTGTTTTATATCGCAAGCGTTTTATACAGCAATTATCCTGTAGGCGACATGCTCTGGACAAGTGGGGAAGCCGTAATTAAAAATCATGAGTACTGGAGGCTTCTGACTTCGATATTCGTTCATTCCGATATGCTGCATCTTATTCCAAACGCGTTCATCATCCTGCTTTTCGGATGGCTGCTCCGCTCTTATTTCGGCTTGTTCGTATTCCCTGTCTTTTCATTTATTATTGGAATTGTAACTACGTTTTTTACTATAAGCGTTTACGATCCCAGTGTCAGGCTTATCGGGGCCTCGGGCATGGACTATGGAATGGTAGCGCTCTGGATCGTCTTTTATCTTCGCTATGAAACGGATCACAGATTTCCTGTAAAGATATTAAGGGCAGCCGGATTCATATTGGCAATGATGCTGCCGTCAACCATAAGCCCGCAGACAAGCTATCTCGCTCACGCTATAGGTTTCGGCGCCGGCCTAATATCCGGAATAATCCTGCTTCCTTTTGTTCACGCCAAAGAACCGAAATAAAATATTCATTTAGCGTACTTAACAGCTTTAATATCCTTCGATACAATCCATTAATTATTTTGTTGTATTAATCTTTTTCGGCTGTTATTATTATAACAAAAAAATATTTAAATCAATACACAAGAAACAGGAATTTAGACAATGCAGAAAGCATTATGAATAAATTCGAAACATTTCTTCGCAGGCTTTTCGCGTCTGCTGAATTAGCCGCCACCGAAAAGCGTGTACCAGCCATACTTATTTTATTGCTCGTTTTGATTTCAGCACGGTTAGGTGTATTCTGGGCATTGCTTAATGAACTTCTACCTGTAAAAGGAACATAAAAAGGAACATAAGATGGATGGAAAACATGAAACCGGAACAATATTGAATGTACTTTTGCTTGAGGACTCTGTCCGGGACTTTGAGATCATACGCGAACAACTGGTCGATGCCGGGTTTGATTTGAATATATCCCGCATTGAAAAAGAAATGGAATTTGTATCTTCTATTCGCGGTAATAAATATGATATTATTTTAGTTGATTATTCGTTGCCCGGATTCGACGCGTTCAGCGCGCTGCGTTTACGCAATGAAATATGTCCGGATGTTCCGTTTCTCTGTGTTTCCGGATCTATTGGTGAGGAAACGGTGATCGAACTTATTAAACAGGGAGCAGTCGATTATATCTTAAAGGACAGGTTGGCAAAGCTCCCCTCTGCAATAAAACGCGCGCTTAATGAAGCAAAGGAAAAAGAAATGCGGAGACTCGCTGAAGAAGCGTTGCAGCGCTCTGAACGCGAAAAGGAACTGGTGCTCAATTCAACCGCCGAGCTGTTCGTGTATTATGATCTTGAATTGAACATTCAATGGGCGAACCGGGCGGTATCAGAATCCGTCGGCCAAAAGATCGAGGACCTGATAGGGCGTCATTGCTATGAAATTTGGCATGGGCGGGATTCTGCCTGCATCGGGTGCCCGGTGCTCAAAGCGCGCGATACCGGCCAGCCGCATGAGATGGAGATTGTATCTCCGGACAGGCGCTGGTGGCATGTGCGCGGGTACCCGGTTTTCGATCAGCAGGGCAAGGTCATTGCCCTGACCGAATTCACTCAGGATATCACCGAGCGCAAGCTGGCTGAGGAGGCGTTGCGTGAAAGTGAAGAAAAATTCCGCAGAATATTCGAAGATCATGCGGCCGTGAAATTGCTGATAGACCCGGACTCCGGAGAGATTATTGACGCCAATAAGGCCGCTGCCGTCTATTATGGCTGGACCCGTGAAGAATTGAAACGGATGAACATCGAACAGATCAATATCCTTACGCCTGAAGAAGTTAAAAAGGAAATGGAAAACGCAAGATCACAAAAAAGAATTCAATTCGAATTCAGGCACCGGCGGAAGGATGGCTCGATCCGGGACGTTGAAGTATTCAGCAGTAATATCAAAATACAAGGAAAAGATATTCTTCATAGCATTATTCATGACATCATGGAACGAAAGCTGGCAGAGGAAGAAGTGAAGACCTACCGTGAGCAACTTGAAGAACTGGTAAAAGAGCGCACAAATGATCTTGCTAAGGACCGAAATCTCCTGAGGACATTGATAGACAGTCTGCCGGACGAGATTTACGCCAAGGACAGTGACAGCCGGTATATTATAGCGAATTCTCATGTTCTCCGGTTATTTGACCTGCCGGATATTGATGATATAATAGGAAAAACAGACTTTGAAATACTGCCCCGGAAAGAGGCTATGAAATATTATAGAACCGAACATGCTGTATTGCTCGCCAAAGGGCAGACGATCAATTATGAGGAATCCTTTCCTGATCCGGACGGCAATCTTCGCTGGTATTCAATTACAAAAGTGCCTCTGCGTGATAACAAAGGCAATATAACCGGGCTTGTGGGAATAAACCGCGACATTACATATACCAAAGAATATGAAAAAGCCCTGAAGGCAGCAAAGGAAGCAGCGGAAAGCGCCAATCTTGCTAAAAGCACTTTCCTTTCCAGTATGTCGCATGAAATCAGGACTCCTTTAAACGCTATACTGGGCTTTTCGGAATTAATGCAGGCAGATGAAAATCTCTCTAAAAAGCACATTGAGTGGCTTGGAACCATAAACCGGAGCGGCGAACATTTACTTGATCTTATCAATGATATACTGGAAGTATCCAGAATAGAAGCAGGCCGCATTAGTCTCACACAATCAACCTTCAATATTCATTCAATGCTAAGTGACATAGAAGAAATGTTTCGCGTAAAAACAGACAAAAAAAATCTAAGCCTTATTTTAGAGTATTCCGATGAACTGCCGAGATATATTGTGACCGATAAAGCCAAGCTGAAGCAGATAATCATCAACCTTATCGGGAACGCTGTGAAATTCACCAAAAAAGGCGGTATAGCCGTGAGAGCGCACGTAAAACATGAAAACGATAAAACGCGTTTTGTTGCGGAAATTGAAGATACAGGGCCCGGCATAGCGGAAAAGGACATTGATAAGCTCTTCCGGAAATTCGGACAGACCGAAGCAGGAATCAGGGAAGGAGGCACGGGCCTTGGCCTCGCTATAAGCCGGCAGTATGCTAAGCTGATGAACGGGGATATTATTGTAAAAAGTGAAGTGGAAAAAGGTGCATGTTTTACTTTAACTATTGATATTGAGAGCGGTAAAAAATCTGTTAAAGAGGAAAATCAGAAAAGACGGGTTATTGGACTAAAACCGGGTCAGAAGCGCTACCGTGTTCTGATTGCGGATGACCGTGAGGATAACCGTGAATTATTAAAAATAATGCTTACATCTGTCGGATTCGAAGTAGAAGAAGTCCGAAATGGAAAGGAAGTAATAGAAAAATTCAAGGCACAGCCTCCGGATTTAATTTTATTAGATATCAGAATGCCTGTAATGGACGGTTATGAGACAGTCCACAGAATTAAAAATATGAGAAACGGGAAAATTCCGATTATAGCCGTGACTGCCAGCGCGTTTCAGGAAGACAGGGGAAAGGCGCTCGAGGCGGGAGTAGACGCATATCTGCGAAAGCCGTTCAAAGAATCTGAATTATTTGAGTGTATTGGCTCCTGCCTGGGAATTGAGTATGTTTATAAATAAGCATATTGAATACTTTATTATAAATCATAAGCAGGTTGCGGAATGTTTTCTACATGATCATACACTATTGCCTGTCTTTCCCCTCCGTTTCCCCTCCGTTTCATAGTCGTATATTACTCTATTTGGCTGACTTTTTATTTAAAAATTAACCGTTGGATCAATAAAATGATCTTGATATTATTAGCAGAAAAACTCAGTCAAGTTGAGTATATTAGACGGTAAAGGGCAAATACATATCTATATCCAATTCCGAATAATAAAAAGGGACTGTATGAATAAATGAAAATTTCAGTTATAAATAAAACCAAAGTAAAGTATTCAAGAAACAATCATTTATGAATACACATAGCTTCAGGCTGTTTTCTGCAGAGCATATAATTACATTACTGACTCTTGCAATAATCGATATACTCCTGCTGGCAATAGTTAAAAGGGCAGGGGATGAGAGGATAAACAATGTCTTCAGATACGGCCTTGCTCTTTCAATAATACTGCTGGAAATAGTCAGCAACACCTGGAAGATATACCATGACAACTGGTCACCGGATACTTCCCTGCCGCTGCATTTATGCGGGATATCTTCGTATATATCCGTAGTCATGCTTAGCCGGAGAAATCATTCATTGTTTGAGCTGGCGTATTTCTGGGGACTGGGCGGGGCTGTCATCGCACTTATAACTCCTAATGTCGGATTTACATTCCCTCATATCATGTATCTGAAGTTCTTTCTTGCCCATAATGCAATAGTAATTGCAGTTTTATATATGACGATGATCGAGCACTACAGGCCGGTTTTCAGGTCAGTTATAAGAGTAACAATCATAACAAACATTTATATGATTATAGTCGGTATTATAAATTATTTTTTAGATTCAAACTATTTATATATCTGTCATAAACCCGGCGGAACAACGCTGCTTGATTTTTTCGGCCCATGGCCTTATTATATAATAAGTATGGAAGCCGCAGGTATATTGATCTTTTATTTATTATATCTGCCTTTCAGACATGTTAAATACAGAGGCTTCTAAAAATAAACAATAAGCCAAAAACATACATCGCATTTCCTGCTTTACAAATTGATAGTATTATTTTAGAACAGGGCAAGCTGAAAAATACAGAGTTTTTAAAAGACATTCACTTTTTTCATTATTATATTATAATATTATTAGTTTTTTATTTTAATGAAGTATTAGAGTTTGTAATTTAATTTATAATAGAATTGTTGCATTTCTCTTAAAATATAAGGTCAGTTTTGCAACAAGTCTAATTATTATAGTGGTAAAATTTAAACAGATCACTGAAGAAACAATACCCGGAGGATATATATGTGGGATTATACAGATAAAGTAAAAGAGTTATATAAGAATCCCAAGAACGTCGGTGTAATAGAAGACGCCGACGCTATTGGTGAGGAAGGGAGTATTGTGTGCGGTGACGCCCTGACAATATACCTGAAGGTCAAGGATGATATAATAACAGACGTTAAATTTCAGACTTTCGGATGCGGCAGCGCGATCGCTTCATCTTCCGCGTTAACGGAAATGATAAAGGGAAAGTCTATTGAAGAAGCCCGTAAAATAACCAATAAAGATATAGTGGACTATCTCGGAGGCCTGCCTGATGAAAAAATGCACTGCTCAGTAATGGGAAGCGAGGCCCTTGGGAAGGCTATTGCTTCGTACAAAGGAATACCGATCAAAGAGAAAGAGGAAGAAGCAGGCGAAATAGTATGTAAATGTTTCGGCGTAACCGATACCCTGATCAGAAAAGAAATCCGCGAGAACAATTTAAAAACAATTGAAGATATAACAAATTTTACCAAAGCAGGAGGCGCCTGCGGAGAATGTATTCCCAAGATCGAGAAAATACTCGAAGAGGAATTACATATTTCCATAGCTGAAAGCAAAAAAGCAGATGCACATCCGCCTCTTACCAATATAAAAAGAATGCAGCTTGTTGAGAAGACAATAGCGGATGTTATCCGTCCAAGGCTGCTCGAGGACGGCGGCGATATTGAACTAATAGACGTAGACGGGAAAAATATTTACGTATCGCTGCGGGGCAGTTGCGCGGGTTGTGTCGCATCCAATGCAACTTTAAAAAACCTGGTACAGGAGAAATTGCGGGAATTCGTTGAAAAAGATATAGTTGTTCTTGAACATAAATAGGAGAGCGTAATGAGAAAAATAATATATTTTGATAATAACGCGACAACCATGGTTGATCCTGAGGTTCTCTCGGAAATGCTTCCTTTCTTCAGCGAGAAATACGGAAATCCGTCAAGCATGTACGATTTCGGCGGAGCTGTGGCAAAAAATATAGAGAAAGCGAGAATGCAGGTAGCTGAACTCCTTGGCGCAGAGAATGAGCGCGAGATCATTTTTACAAGCTGCGGTACTGAAAGTGATAATATGGCAATAATGGGAGCGTTCTCTGATGATAATAAAAGGCATATAATCACTTCCCGTGTTGAACATCCTGCTGTACTGAATATGTGTAAAAATCTGGAAAGGGACGGTTACCGCGTTAGTTATATACCTGTTGATAAAGAAGGAATGCTGAACATGGAAGCCCTGAAAGAAGCAGTGGATAGCGATACGGCTATTGTCTCCATTATGTATGCGAATAACGAGACAGGGGTTATTTTCCCGGTAGAAGAAATCGGACAGTATTTAAAAGAAAGAGAAATACTCTTTCATATAGACGCAGTACAGGCTGTCGGGAAGATCCCGATTGATGTAAAAAAAATAAACTGCGACATGCTTTCAATATCAGGGCATAAATTCCATGCGCCCAAGGGAGTCGGGGCTCTGTATTTAAAAATGGGTACAAAAATAAAGCCTTTATTTCACGGCGGGCACCAGGAAAAGGGAATGCGTCCCGGTACTGAGAATGTGGCGAGTATTGTAGGAATGGGAAAAGCTGCTGAACTGGCTGTAAAGAACCTTTATAAAGAAGAAGAGATCGGAAGACTCAGGGACAAACTGGAGAATGGTATTCTAAGCCGGTTCGATAATTCACATCTTAACGGCGAAAAAAATCACAGGGTTCCGAATACAACTAATGTCGGATTTTCATATATAGAAGGGGAGTCCATTCTTCTCTATCTGAATGAAAAGAATATCGCGGCCTCATCAGGTTCCGCTTGCTCTTCAGGCTCTTTGGAACCGTCACACGTATTAAGAGCAATGGGCGTTCCCTTTACCTCAGCTCACGGATCAATCAGGTTCAGCCTGAGCAGGTTTAATACAGAAGAAGAAGTGGATTATACGCTTTCCGTACTGCCGGATATAGTTGAACGATTGCTCCTGATATCCCCTTTCTGGGACAGCAAGGCAAACCAGGCAAAAGAGATTAGGTTTTAGAAGCAGACAGCAACAGGGAATGATCTACCGGGCTACTTCGTTTATAAGCCTGCCGAGCGTATCGGAATGCGTTATAATAGCTTTCTGGTTCGCTTCATAGCTTCTCTGAACCTCGATCATATCAACCATCTCGCGAACAGCATTTACATTCGACTTTTCCAGGAAGCCCTGAACAATCTTTACCTGCATTGTGGGTACCGGAGGGCCTGAGAGGTCAGTTTCCCTGTAAAGCGAGTTGCCTTCTTTTTTAATTTCCCGAATATTCTCAAAATTAACGAGCTTCAGCCTGTCTACAACCACAGGCTCTTCCCAGTTGTTGTTCGCCATTCCGACCACATCTCGCGGTTCACGTGAGAGAGCCATATTTACAAGGATTTCCCCTCTCTCGTTGATCATAAAATTATTTAACTGAACGTTTATAGGCCCGTTTTCGCCAAGCACAAGGTTGCCGTTCTTTGTAACAAGGTTTCCTTCCCTGTTTATCGTAAAGCTCCCGTCCCTGGTAAATCTTTCTCCTTTTTCGGTAGCTATGGTAAAGAAGCCCTGGCCCTCAAGAGCCAGGTCCAGCGGATTCTCAGTAGACTGCATAGAGCCCTGCTCAAATTCAGTGTATACTTCGTTTACTTCCACACCCGTGCCGAGCTTGCCTACATAAGGCATTGTGTCGTACGATCCCGCAGGTACTATGCCAAGTCCATCGTCGTTTACCCTGCGAATAACCATATCCGGGAATGCTTTGAAAACAGTTATATCTTTTTTATATGCTGTTTTATCTACGTTAGCCAGATTATTGGCAATATTGTCTATTCTTGCCTGCTGGGCTATCATGCCGCTGGCGCCTGTATAAATTCCTCTAATCATATTATGGCTTTCCTCCTTCCACCCTTTTAATATCGGCACCTAACGCGGATAACTTTTCAGATAATTTTTCATAACCCCTGTCAGAATGATAAATCCTTCTGATTTCGCTTTCGTTCTCGGCTGCCAGTGCAGCAAGCACAAGCGCAGCCCCTGCTCTCAGATCGGACATCATCACAGTAGCTGAAGTAAGCTTTTTTATGCCTTTAATAATAGCTACATCGCCTTCAAGGGTTATATCTGCACCCATTCTTCTAAGTTCAGCAACATGAGTGTATCTTTCAAATATAGTCTCGATTATTACACTGACACCGGGAATCGTACACATCAGCGCCATCATCGGAGCCTGAAGATCAGTCGGGAACCCAGGGTAAGGCTGTGTTTTGACAATAGTACCCTGCAGTTTTCTGGAAGGCTCTATTTTAACCCAGGTATCGCCCCGGGATAAGTTAAAACCTATTTCCGAAAGATTATGAATAAGCATGCCGATATGATCAGGGATCATATTGTCAATCTTGACCGTTCCCCTTGTTACCGCGCCCGCGAGCAGGTAAGTCCCTGCTTCTATCCTGTCCGGCATTATTGAATATGTAACAGGATTCAGTTTTTTTACACCATTGACAAGTATCGTTTCGGTTCCAAGCCCCTGAATCTCAGCGCCCATTTTAATTAGAAAATTGCCCAGATCCGTAATATCAGGCTCCATGGCACAATTCTCAAGAATAGTTTCGCCGTGCGCGAGCACAGAAGCCATCATCAGGTTCGCGGTAGCGCCTACCGATACCTTCCGCATAATTATTTTATTGCCCTTTAACTTCCTGGCTCTGGCATTAACATAACCATGATTGATATCTATCTTTGCCCCTAATGATTCAAAGCCTGCAAGATGAATATCAATAGGCCTGGGGCCGATAGCGCAGCCGCCCGGGAGCGATACATCCGCTTCGCCAATTCTCGCGAGCATTGGCCCCATAACATATACGGATGCTCTCATGGTTTTAACAAGATCATAAGGGAGCTTAGTGTTTTTTATTTCTTTTGTAGTGATTTTCAGAATATTCTTCTCAGCATCATATTCAGTTTCTGCTCCGAGAAAGCCGATGACCTTGCACATGGTTCTTATATCCATTAAATCCGGAACATTGTTTAAAACAGTCTCACCGTCCGTTAAAAGGCTTGCGACGATTATCGGCAGAGCGGCGTTTTTTGCTCCTGATATCTTTACATCCCCGCTTATTTTTTTCCCGCCCTTAATTTTGTAAATATCCATATATTGTTAACTCCTGTAGAATCCTGATTGCATACGCATCCTGATTGACTCTTTCGTTTTATATTGTCAAGATTATCGGTAAATTAAATCATAAAAAAACTG
>CAZVYR010000049.1:0-16361 GCA_964631555.1 uncultured Leptospirales bacterium | reverse complement strand
CAGTGGAACGTCGACAGTTAACGAGGGGATCTTCTTCAACAATACCGGGGTAATGGATTAAATTCCACAATTATATGTCAAATAATATTATTATATTTATTTTTAAAACTAATTTACTGTTAAAATATATTTTTTTTCTTAATAATGAATCAACTAACAGGTCAAGGTTTGATCTCTCCCAGAAGAGAAAGATCGTCTTTATTAAGAACGATTATAGTCTTGTCATACCTGTTTATATAAACAAAATCACCGTAAAAGCTGATAAATGTATCCTCGCTGATCTCCTCGGAGGACTTTGCTGTCAGGGCGAGATTGCCGTCAAAACGTCCCAGGTAATGCTTTCCCTTCTCGTCTAATATGACATAGATAAAACCGTCCCTGATCTCGACAAAGCTTCGCCAGAACACGTTATGCTCTCCGTTTATTTTCGCGGCAAGGGTATCGCGGTCAAGAATAGTCAAACGATGTCCTGAACTATGACTTCCCAAATGAGTGATAACAACGACACCTCCGGAAAAAATATCATAGCGGCTGCCGCATATATTATCAACAGGCGATTTAAGAATTATTTTTCTCGTTGCGGCGTCTATCATATACATCTCGTTATTATAATGCCCGCCTTCAAGATATTCCTTTATTTTCAAATAATACAGCTTATTAGCGTATATATTTTTATCGAGCTCCTCCCTCAGATTGTCTTCGCGTTTATCAAGCTCCTTTTCTTTTTCAATGAGTTTCACGCTTGCTTTTTCAGGGTCCTGCTTTATATCCCGTTTAAGTTCATCACGCTCAATCTCCTTCTTCTCGTTCTCAAGCTTTTTCTCCCGGTCCTGTATTTTTTGTTCTTTTTCGGCAATATCCTTTTCCTGTTGCCCGATCTTTTCTTCTTTTTTCTTTATTTCATCTTCTTCCGCTGTAATCTTTACTTTTTCAGTCTCAAACTGAGTCTCTTTTTCTTTTAGTTCTTTTTCTTTCTCTTCCCTCTTTTGAGTATCTGTGATCTTTTTAGCTTCTTCTTTCTCTTTTTTAAGCTCTTCTTCTTTTTGTTTTATATCTTCTTTCTTTTGCTCTAAAGGCCTTTTTTCCTGTTCCAGTTTTTCTCTTTCAGTTCCGAGAGTCCCCTTATCGTTTTCCAGATCTTTCTTATCTTTTTCTATTTTCTTTTCTTTTATGTCTGCCATATCCTTGCGGGCTGGAATATTATCTTCGTCTTTACGAACCTCCTCAATTGTCTTTCTATCCGATATAATATCAGGATCAACAGAATCAAGTTTGCCCTTTTGCGACTGTTCAGTAAGAGGAATAAGAATACGAGTAGCTCCGGGCCATTCCCAGTACTTTAAGGATATCCCGGCATTCTTGCTGTTAATATATTTCATTACCACACTCTTATACCTGGAAGAATAATAATCTACATTCCCCCTGTATATCGCGTTATAATAAGTAAGAAAAAGAGAAATAGCTGATGCATCGCTGCCTGAATAATTATACCTGTTCATTAAATAAGATGCTATGATCCTGCGCACTATGCTTATGTGGCCTACTTTAGCATCCTTATCAATTGAAAAAATATCAGCGGAAAATTTCTCCGGTTCTTCGGCAGAAAATGCCCGTATAATGGAATACTTGAGATAATACCGGGCATAGATATCCTCTTTAGCCTTTATCGAAAGGATTTTCCCAATGTAGTCAATATCCCTGATAGAGTCTTTATTCGCAAACTTCTGTTTATTAATAAACCTGACAGGCTTTGTTCTTATCTCTCCGATATCAACCTCAAGACCGGAACCGGTATTGTTGGTAAGAATAATAATCAAAGCAGATAACATCATCGTTAAAGCCTTATATTTTGTTAACATGCGAAGCCTCCGGACATCCGTCATAATTATTTATAAAAACAAATTGAAATTGTTGCATTTCTCCAACAAAATAAGGATTCAGTTTTGCAACAAGTCTATTTATTAATTACAATTTGACATTCTGTTAAAAATATATTATATACTAAAATATATGAAACCATGCCTTAATATTAATAAAATACTTAATTTAAATATTTTTAATTGGTTATTATTTAGTTTAATACTTCTGTTTCTTTCAGCTATTCTCCGGTTTAATTTTCTTTTATTCCATACCCTGGCTGAATTATTCAGCATTATAATAGCGTTTGGCATATTTACCATTGCCTGGAATTCAAAAAAATACATTGATAATCACTATATATTATTTATCGGGATCACATTTTTCTATATCGCCATCATTGATCTGTTCCATACCCTTACCTACAAAGGCGTGAATATCATCAGCGGTTACAATGCGAATCTCCCTACACAGCTATGGATAATCGCAAGATACATGGAAAGTATTGCCTTTGTTATTGCTCCTTTTTTTATTAAAAGAAAATTCAATATATATATCACATCACTCGCATTAACTATCGTTACAATACTGATGTTTTACCTTGCAATCGGAAGAATATTTCCAGACTGCTATATTGAAGGCAGCGGCCTGACACTTTTTAAAATAACAAGCGAATATATAATATCCTTGTTATTTATAATATCAATTATATTACTGTCGCGCAACAAGAAATGCTTTGACAGCAAAATATTCCTCCTGATAACACTCTCAATTATTTCAACGATTATCTCGGAATTATTTTTTACTTTTTATATAAGTGTATATGGATCATCGAACATAATCGGGCATTTTCTAAAAATAATCGCGTTTTATTTCTTTTATCGTGCCATAATTAAGACAGGAATGGAAATGCCGTTAAGTTTAATATTCAGGGAGTTAAAAATAAAGGAAGAGAAATTATCAATCCTTGCCACAACCGACGATTTGACCGGACTTTATAACAGGCGGTCATGCTATGAGTTTCTGCAAAAAAATATAGCACTGAATAAAAGACATAAAATACCCTTCACAATTTGTCTTCTGGATATCGATAATTTAAAAGAAGTTAATGACAAATACGGCCACTCCACGGGAGATGTACTGCTGAAATCCTTTGCCGGAATACTGAAGAATTTAGCAAGGGAATCCGACTATATATGCCGGATCGGAGGCGATGAATTTCTATTGATATTCACAAACTGCAACAAACCGGATGCCGAAAAATATATATCCAGGATCAATGAGGGTATTGAAGAGGCTAATAAATACAATAAAAAATACCTGATATCATTCAGCTACGGATTAGCTGAAATAAACGATACCGGTATGTATGATATTGACAAGATAATAGAAATCGCTGATAAAAAGATGTACAGGCATAAATACGGGAAGAAGAATATCAGGCCGGCATTCCGGTTTCATTCTTTTAAATAAATGAATATCACAATTACCCGAACGTGCCGGGATTCTGTTTTTTTAATGCAACAGCTTTAAAAAAAGTATAACAAAAAACACCGTCAGGCTCCGTAGTTCTGTACAGGTCCCTTATACCCCTGTCAAAAGTATGACTGTCGATAAGCCCCGCATCCAGCGCAGAAGAACGTACTCCCTCTATCATTGCAGTAAAAGTTTTCCTGGTAAAACCATCCACCAATCCCGGTTTGCTGCTGTCCACATATACCATCCTGGGAGATACTCTTACATCATCAAAACCTGCCTCTCCCAGAAGCGGATAGAGTTCCCTGCCGACATTTGCGTTGCCGCCTGCCCGGGTCTGTAACTCGACCTGGCATTGTATTGCCCTGTGAGCATCATTGCTGTCAGGGTAAAAATAAGTTGAACCGTGATCCCCTTCAATAACAGTGACTGAACCGCCAGGTCTCAGAAAATCTTTTAGAATCCTCAATACTTCAACAGGCCGTGATAGATGTTCAAGGACAAAGCAGACAAATACGTGATCAAAAGACTCCGGCTCAAACGGTAAATTAAAAATATCCCCCTGTTCAAACCGGACATTCTTCAAACCTGCTGCTTCGATATTCTTTTTTGCTTCTGCCAGGGAAACCGCTGATATATCTACAGACGTAAATAATGCTTCAGGACTTTTCGCTGCAAGAGTAATTGTCTGTGAACCCACACCGCATCCCGCTTCCAGAACACGGCTGTTCGCAGAATAGAACGTATCGGAATGCAGCAATTCCGCAAGAGTAGTTGCCTGGTCCTGCAGCCTTATATTTTCTCTTAAATCATACCCGTGAACATATTCATTATTCATTTTCTTTATTTTCCTGCATAAAATATATAATAATTAAAATATATCTCCCGGTAAATGTATTCCAAATATATTGTTATAAGTAATTAAATCAACTATATTCCCCGGATAGACAGGTTTTACTTGACTTAATTACAGCTATATATTACATACTGAAGATATCTTTATGAATAAGGAGGAATATTATGGAAGGCGCTTACAAAATAATTGAAGTAATAGGAAGCAGCGAAAAATCATGGGAAGATGCGGCTAAAAACGCAATAAAAGCCGCCTCAAAAACCCTCAAAGACCTCAGAATAGCTGAAGTATCCGAAATGGACCTGAAAATTGAAGACGGCAATATAGTAAGCTTTAGAACAAAACTTAAAATATCGTTTAAAATAAAAGATTAAACGTATGTAAATGCATGTTACCTTTGTTTCCAGGGGAAATCGCATTACAAAAAAATAAAAAAATATTTCCTGTATATTATGAAAAAAGCCCTAATAGAAGAACCCGATATTTTTAAAATACACGCTGATTTCTGTAAAATGTTCTGCAATGAAAAACGACTGCACATATTATGGAAATTATATGACAAGGAATGTTCTGTTTCCGAACTGGCAAACGATCTGGATATACCTGTTCCGAATGTTTCGCAGCATCTGCGCATTATGAAAGACAAAGGAGCATTGCATGAACGCAAGGAAGGACATATGGTATACTACAGGGTAGCAAACGATAAGTTTGTCAAAGGATCTAAACTGATCAGGGAAGCTATTTTAGAAATACTGCAAGCCAAAAGTAAAGTATTAAATTAACATATAGTTACTGGCCGCGTGTATATTTTAAAAATCAAAGAAAATAGTTAATATTAATGAAAAGTAAAACATTCAGAGCTTTTTTTCTCAGCCCTTACTATCAGAGTACATATATCCAACAGAGAAAAGCATCTGCACTCATGTACCTGCTGATTTCAGTCTCAATTGTTATGTTCATAGCTTTACCGGTATTCTATGTTTTATTGCCTCAAATATTTTTACAGGCCGGTATAGTTATCGTGACTGTTATCGTAATATCAATTATATCGCTATTTCTGCTCCATGGAGGACACTATAACTTTTCAGCGAACCTTCTCACAATAACTATTTCCATAATTGTATCAGCCGCTCTTTATGCAAAGATACTTCGCGACATATATGCAGGCTACACTACCTTTATATATCATATGATGACCGTGATTGTAATCTCATCGGTTTTCTGTAAACGGTCAGTGGTTACCGGCATATCATTATTTCTCCTTGCAGGAGATATCGGGTTCTTCTTCCTTGCAAAAGATCGTCTCGATCCGATAAGCCTCAAAGCAGCCCAGGTCGGAGTGGTTAACAGCTCAATGGCGATCATACTAATATATGTCATATCCAGGCTTCTTATTAGAATAAGTGAGGATGCCTTAAACAGATCGGAAGATGTCGCGCAGAAAAACAAAAACCAGTATGAACAACTGGACAAGCTTCACCAGTCTATCGGTGACTCGTCTGTAAAATTAGCTTCTTCTTCGGAGGAGCTCGCGAAGACAGCAACCGTATTCTCAGAGAACTCACAGAACCAGGCTGCTTCTGCTGAAGAAATAACATCAACTATTGAAGAAGTACAGGCAGGGATCGAACGTATAGCAAACAGCTCAAATGAACAATCTGAGCAGGTAACCGGGTTAACGGAAAATCTTTCCGAACTCTCGGATAATATTATTTCAATGAACGACAAATTCAACATCACTCTCGGGCTCACAAAAGAAATTTCCTCAACTGCCAAATCAGGTGAATCTTCGCTGAAATCCATGGGACAAAGCATAAACGCGATCAGTGAAGGCTCTGATAAAATGACAGATATAATAAAAATAATAAATTCAATCTCAGACAAGATAAATTTGCTTTCACTTAACGCCGCTATTGAAGCGGCGAGAGCCGGCGAATCCGGCAGAGGCTTCGCTGTAGTTGCTGATGAAATATCCAAGCTTGCGGACCAAACCGCGTCCAGCCTGAAAGAGATTGAAAACCTGATAAACATGACCAGCGACGAAATCCGGAGAGGTGCATCCGGTGCTGATAATACAATAGTCATCATAAATAAAATAATCAGGAGCATTACAGGCATATCCGATATGATTGATGAAGCATCCGGCCTGATGTCGAACCAGGTTGCCATCAGTGAGTTGGTAAGCATAGATGCAAGTAATGTCAAGATAAGATCAGAAGAAATAAGGTACGCAACCGAAGAACAGAAGACAGCGTTTGAAGAGATCGCAAAATCCATCTCTTCTGTTAACGATATAACCCAGCTTAACGCGCATGAGGCTGAAAAGCTGTTAGAGCATGTCAGAAGTGTTGATGAGATGGCCGATGCCCTGAGCGACAAAGTCAAATCTCACAACACATCATCCGGTATAGAAGAACCTGCAGCAGAATTCCTTATAGCATCCGAATAAAGATCAGCGACCCGGATGGAATCCGGCCGACCCTATACCTGTTCCCGGGCTGTTTCCCTACCGGTTCCGGTTACGGATATATAATACGTAAAAAGGATAACGGACAGAACAATAACAGTAAACAATATTACCGAAAACCAGCTGATCGTTGAAGCATACAAACTGTACCAGTCAAATACTGCGGCATAGTCAGTAAAAACATATTTCATCACTAATATGGAGATCAATCCTGAAAAAAGAACCAGCCCTGAAAGAACATATTCCCATAAAAAGAACCTGGCTGATTTTCTTTCTTCATATTCCAATATCCTGCCCATAACAGCCTGCTCTATATCTATTCCGGGTATATTATTTCCTTTATGTTTTTTCATTATACTATCCAGTTGTTCGTCTTTCATCTTTAACTCCTTCTGTGAAAAAACTTTCTGATGACCTGCTTTATTGCTTTTTGTTGTTTCTTCAGTATTTGTCCCTCTGACTAAGCAAGCATTGTTTCAGGATCATAAAATTCGGAAAGCATCTGCTTAAGAGCTTCCTTCCCGCGTCTTATATGCGTCTTTACAGTATTTATAGGAAGCCCCATTATTTTCGCGATCTCTTTATATGACTTATCCTCTTTGTACAAAAGATGCAGAGCAATTCTCTGCCTGTCCTTAAGCCTGGACAGGATATTCTCTATAGTTTCATTCAGCTCAACCCTTTCAATACCTAAAGTATGCTCGTCCATGCTGAAAGTCAATGTAATTTTCTGTTCAATTTCATGCCTGCGCGCGTGTTTCTTAATGAAATTCAAGGACTCATAATACCCTATCTGGAAGAGCCATGTGGAGAATTTCGATTTAAACCTGAAAGACTTTAACGACCTGTATGCCTTGAAAAAGGTATCCTGCGCAATATCAAGCGCGTCATCCCTGTTGCGCACAATCCGGTTTATAAAATGGAACAAAGGAGACTGGTAAGCGCGTATAAGCTCACCAAAGAGCTTGTAATCGCCTTTCAATACCTCGGTTATAATGTATTTTTCCCTGTCAATATTCATATTATTCATATTCCGGGCCTGTATGAATTTCCGGGAGGTTGTGCTTCACAACCTCCCGAAAATTCATTTTCGTATTTATATATAATATTTTACGCCGGTTTAATATTCTTAATCTTTAAATACTGTTTATAAAAAACGAAAAACGCGAATCCTATGAATAAAGGAATGATCCCTGCAGTGAATGTCCAGCTTTGAAATCCATACAGGCTTATCATATAAATGGAGATAGCCGGCCCCAGAAAAATGAGCACCAGGCTGACAAAAAGAAAAAGCAGCTCCCACCTGATATTTCTTTTAGACCTTCGTTCATATACTCCCTTTTCTATCAAAGCCATTACCCGCATGTGGTATAACTTTGCAAAGATGATCAGGAAAGCAAAAAATCCAACAATAGTAAATATAGGGATAAAAATCCCGACTATCAAAACACTGGTCGGCGGAAGAAATCTCCTGATATTGCCGGATTTAACCGCCTCCGCAAGCGCGCTGCTTAGTTCAGGCGGCAGAGAATCCTTTAAAGTACCATCCTTTAACTTTTCATTGATCGTCTTTACCAGTTCTCTTGCCTGGTATGAAAAATGCTTTTCATTCCTTCGCTCTTCAGGAATACAGCCAGGTATAAGAGTCATTGCAATAAAAAGAAGTGCAACGGCCGGCACTATGCTTTTTTTAAATACTTTCATTGATTTGCTCCTTTGTACTGATTTACAATTTATGACAGGCAAACCCCGGAATTGTTTCACTTACGGCATTTTTTTATAATCAGCGCCGCTCGGGAATATCCCCTCAACTCTCCATTTTTATCTTTATAAAAAAGAATTGCAATAGAATATGCGATACAATATATATATCATAATTATGAAAGTCCGGGACATTATTAAACTAATAGAAGCAGACGGATGGTATATTGTAACAACAAAAGGCAGCCACAGACAATATAAACATATTCATAAAACTGGTCGGGTCACTATTGCCGGAAAACCAGCCGATGATATAGCCCCCGGAACATTAAACAGTATATTAAAACAAGCTGATATAAAAATAAAAGAGTAACCAGTATGCAAAAATTCCTTATTATAATTGAAAAAGCAAAAAAGAACTTCTCTGCTTTTTCCCCTGACCTGCCGGGATGCATTGCAACAGGAAAAACTGTAGAAGAAACTGAAAAGAATATGTACGAAGCAATCGATCTTCATTTACAGGGTCTTCGTGAAGACAATATCCCGATTCCTGAATCAGGATCGATTGCCGAGTATTTGGTAATAAATACTTAAGTATGCAGTTAGAATTGAATGCTTGATAAATTAGTTGCGGTATTGTATAAATCAACTTTATAACTACTTTGATCATTTAACAATGCTCTAAATCTTATATGGCCTACCGAATTAGGTTGGGGGAAAAGTCTAATATTTGCTTCTCTTATGGTTTTTCGAACTGTGCTACCGTATTTACTTTTTATTTTTATTTTTGGATTAACTGTAATATATGCATCTTGGCTTTTTGATAATATTCTTATTGCATCGGCTTTCGTAGGTAAAGATTTTCTCCCGGATGAAAAAGGCGTTAAAAATAGAAATGGATTTGGAGAAATCATTTCATCCCAAACCAGAGAAGAATCTCCTGTCGATGATCCATGATGAGGTATTTTAAATATCTTTGATTTTAATTTTGGTCTACCCGAAGAATTTAGTATAGCAGTCCATCCACTTTCCGGTTCTTGAGTATTTTCTAGATCAGAACCTAATAAAATATTTAAATCTCCGAGTCTCAACAATAGTACTACTGAAAAATGATTTGGATTTCTCAATACAATGCGATTTTTTGTTTCAAGAGGTTGAGGTATTAATTTACTTATTTCCTGATATGCTAATTCGATTGCTTTATCAGAAGGAGATAAAGAATACATCTCAAATAAGCAATTATTCCCATTTACTATGAACGGATTGTTATCTAGTATTTTATTTGCTGATGCAAATCGTAATTGTTTTTTTCTTTTTTTAATTATTTGCAAAATATTATAGAATTCATCAACTCCTGAAGACTCTAACATTGAGTTTTTGCTTCTTGCTAAAGCTACTTTAATAAATTCTTTATACTGTAAAGCTCCTGAGCAATAAAATTCAGCATTGGTGCACATATTATATATTTCCGATAAACCACGTATATGATCATCATGCCAGTGAGTTGCAATGATATATTTTACTGCTTTTGCTGGATCAATGTTTATTTCATTAAGGTATGATAAAGCTGAAGGTTTTTTAGTTAAAGGATCTATACAGGAATCAATAATTATATATTGATCGTTGCAATAATGAATTAGTATACATTCACCATAGCCTGGTCCGAATATCGAAATCTCTATTTCATCATTACTCGGAGGTAATTTATTATCACTTTCATTCAAAATATTTTGCAATTTCGTTTGCTTCTAATTCAACTTCATTTAATTCTTTCTTTGTCCACTTGGGTAAACGTCGAAATCTGATTATTGAGACACGTGTTCTTTGTCCACTTTCATTGTCATGATAACCTATATTCCAATAGAAAACAGCACCGATAGTTAATAAATCTTTATCTTCTGATGATATTTCTTCAATAGGTATTTCTGCGAATTCTCCAGGAAAATTGTTCGTTAAATTTGTTAATTGAGCAAAAACTATTTTATCATCAAAATCAGTAACATATCCTTCCCATTTTTGTAATGAAGTAAAACTATCTATACTCCTTTGTGCTGGTAGATATTTTGGGAGGAAATTAATAAAATTATTTTTAACTCCCTTTGTAAGGGATTTATTATCATTAAGCTCATCAACATTACCCTCATCCTCTTTTAATTTAACATTTACAAGATTTTGAATAAAAGAGCTATTGTATATATTTTCTGGATCATCAATATCCATAATTTTAGAATAATCGATAGCTAAATTGTTATTCATTATTGTACCTCTGTAAAAGCTTTTATAATCTTTAATTCAATTTCATTAGAATTATTTAATAATGATTTCCAATTCTCAGATAATATTTTCATAATACCTTTATTATCTGGTCGAGAATCGGACAACTCGCAATGATTATTTATATGAAAATAAATCCCATTAGGAATAGTTAATGAAGGTTGAATGTTTATATTAGTATATCCTTTTAAGCCATCTTTCCGATCTGTTTCTTTTATTGTAATATTATTGAATTCAGGTTTGTTTAAAATATTATTCCATTGATTAATAGCTGAAACTTGATTTAAAAATTTTTGTAATTGTTCTTTATCCTTTAATCGGTAATGACTAATAGTATTAATACCAATTTGTTTTAGAGGTGTATGCTCTAGTATCTCGAAAGTACTTAGCACTAAATCTCTAAGTGGTTCATAATACGCTTCTAATGTTGTTGAAGCAATAAATTGATCTCTTCTAACTTGTAATCGGAACCATTCTATTTTAAAAATAACAATTTCAGGATGAATAATTTCAATTGTGGCTTTATCAGCCTCAAGTTCTCGGATTAAACCTTTATGTGCAAACCATGCTGGTTGGAAAATTGCTGGATTAAAGTTTCCAACAATAACAATATTAGTTTCGTTCATTTCAGGTTTATTATCCATGGGGATTAGGATTTTTCGTTAATGACAATTATTCCATGTTAAATTTACTTGCATTATTAATGATATAGATATAAAAAATATCTATCTTAAAAAGTCAAGGATTTAAATATATATAAAATATCTTAAAATTCAATAATAAATTATAGTATTTACTAACATATTAGCCTTTCATATAAAAAATAGTAACTAATTTTAATTCAAGAATAGAAAATTTTAGTATTTCATCAGGGCGTTATTTCAATATATTATTTTGCAGGTTTTAGCTATTATAAAAATTCTAATAAAAAAATCGAGTAGGTAAGAATCCTGTCACTCAGCCTTCTCAATAACGCGCATGGACTTCCATTTGCCTCCGAGAAAACGGATAAAGAAACCGAGTCCAAGACAGATAACATAACTAGAAGCGATCACCCATGTGAACATCAGGCCCCTATTAAAAACAATAACGGCAAAATAAGTAGGGATGACCAGCACAAAAGGAGTAAGGAACATTATCATGAACATTACAAAACGCGTATCCCCCGCGCCCTTGATCGCGGACGAGAATATAATATTCATAGTATCAAACAGGGAATAAACAGCAATAAAACGCAACAGAACAATGATCAGCCTGTATATCTCATTGAATCCTTCAGGGTCTGTTTTGCTGATAAAAGGAATAATAAAGATATCCGGAATGATCACATACGAAACAGCAATAGTGAGCATATAAATAAAGGTCAGGTGAAATCCCGAGTAAGTACTGTATTGCGCAAGCCCAGGCTTGTTCTTTCCAAGGTACTGGCCCACAAGAACGGAAACCGCGGTCCCGGCTCCCATCATAGGCATGAACGCGAGAGAATTGATATTAAACGCAATATTTGTGGCAGCAAGAATGGATGTTCCCAGGCGCCCGACTAGGAGAATAAATATCGTAAACCCGGCCATATCCACCATAAATTGCATACCCGCCGGTGTCCCGAACCTCAGCAGCCTTACCAACAAGTCTTTCTCAGGCTTCCATGATTTTAATATCCGGTACTTTTCCCTGTATCTCCTGACCGATATAAGCAACACGAACAAACAAAAAGAAACAACACTCGCCATCAGTGTCGCAATACCCGCGCCCCTGATGCCAAGCTCAGGGAAACCCAGCTTCCCGAAGATCAGCAGGTAATCGAAAACAAGATTAACAGCAGTCGAGATAACATTCACCCATAGAACGGGCCAAGGTTTCCCCCTGCCCGCGAAAAAACCCGATATCGCGGCAGAAGCAATGCTGGGGATACCGCCTATGCACAATATCCTGAAATACACGATCTCATTATCACGCACCAGGGGAGCATGCCCCACAAACTCAAAAATAGACTGTGCCATGGGAATGAGCAAGAGAAGAACAATACCCCCGATCAGCGAAACATAAATCCCCTGCCATACAGCAACGCCGATCCTGTGATACTGCCCGGCCCCGTAATACTGCGCGATAAACGTACTTACATAGCTTGATATGCCTATAAAAAGGCTCATTATAGTAAAATTAAGGAGCCCCGCAGGCATAGCTGCGGCAATTGCCTCAGTCGAATACCATGAAAGGAACATGCGGTCCACAAAGTGCTGGATCGTCATAGTACCTGTGCTGAGGATCAGCGGAAATGCTATTACCAGCACCTGCCTGTATCCGCCTTCAGTGTTCCATCTTTTCAAAAAAGAAATCATAAGCCTCCTGGATATCATAAAAAATATTCAAACTGTTCTCCGGGAAATCATTCCCCTAAAAGGAGTATTTATCTAAAATGGCAGGATAATGAGAAGCCTATAATCCGCGGAAATACAATGGACATGTAATTACGGATTTATTATTCATGCAATTCATTATTGGTTCGTTCCCCTCCGTTTCAACTCCGTGCTTTATTCGCTTCCTCTCCGTTTCAGTTTCACTTCTAAAAATAACGGCAAAGTAAATATGACTCTCCGTTCTGCAGGAAACAATTGAAAAGTCAGTGAAATCAGATTCAGAGTGATGTCTGGTTCGAAAGAAGCACTGTTTCATGCTGAATATTATACATGAAGAATTTCCCGTAACATAAAGCCGGCATTGCAGATATTACCGACGACGGGGATAAAAAGCAATATATAACTCAGGCAGACTGATTATTATTTTTCCCCATAAATGATGGCCGCTGCTCCGAGCATAAAGGGAAGTTTTAACAGCCCGGGAATAAAATACGAAGCTCTTGTATTATAAAATTCAACCTTTTTCACTCCCCAGCTTCTGATCTCTTCAAGCAATTCATTCATATTGCCGTAAGCGGCCTTCATGAGAAAAAGATCCTGGAAAGAAAATATTCCCCCCTTCTTTACCACTCTCAACGCCTCCTTTATAACGTCGCGTTTGTCTTTCGCGTCCCTCACTTCGTGAAATACCATGTTGCTTACTGCAGCGTCAAAAGACCCGTCTTCAAAAGGCAGGGCAGAAGCGCTTGCTTTCTGAAACTCCATCCTCTCCGCAACACCCGCGATCTTTGCGTTATCCTCACAAATCCTCTTAGAATAATCCCAGGCCCCGCCCCAGTAGTCTATTCCCGTTACGCGGGCATTCCCGTACTTCTTTGCAATATCAATCGCGAGCGCCCCGTTACCGCAGCCGATGTCAATAACCTTCCCCTTACCGTCCCAGTCAAGCTGATCTAAAACCAGGTTGCGCACCCTGGACTGGATGCCACCGCCTGAAGCCGAAAACATATACCTGGCATAGGCAAAATACGAAAATACCACAAGGAAGAATATGCATAAAATTAACATATAACTTGAAATAAAATAAGCTAAAATAAATAATATTACTGCCACAATAAACGGAATATAGATAAATTTCCAAGGCACCCAGTTCCCGTAATTGACTGTTTCATCTTTACTTTTTTTCATTAGAGTTTCTCCAATAAATAAAATATCGGGCACGTGCTTATCAGACTTATTATCAGCGTATCCCAAAACCTGGATCAAAAATATATTGCGCCGTGAAATAAATACTAAAGCTCCCCGTCGCAAGTAGCGGAGTGTTCTCCGCTTAAAGCTGCGGGGAATTAAATCATTGGGAGATTAAAATCCCGGTCTGAGCAAACGGGCATAGTAGCTTCCCGAAGTATAAAGAGCAGCAGCAGGATTATGCCCCAGCAGGCGGTCTTTGGCAACCAACACTGTAGTGAAAGCATTGCTGTATTTAAAGAACAATGAATCATGGCCGACACAGAGACCGACCAGAATATTAAAATCCGTCTTTTCTTCGTTCAAAATATTTGCCTGAATAACCGGATTGCACATAGGCTCGAACTCCCCTATCCTGATCTTTTCTTCTTCCCGCAGATCAAGTGTTTCCTTCGGCATCCTTCCGCACTTGCACATCACCGATACTACAGTAAATCCCTGGGCACTGAGTATTTCCGATAATGAACGCGCTTCGGCGTGAAGCCCCCCGCAAAAGGCAATGCCCAGCTTTTTATAATTCATCTTTTGCGCGAACTCGCAGACTTCCTGTACCCTGGGCTTTGAAGGATGCAGGATATAAGGCTTAGTCTGGCGGTTAACATAGCACTCACCCTCCTGGATCGAGGCCATGCGTGCGAACTCCCTTATCTCAGGTTTCTCATATTCCTTCATAGCCGCGTCAATTACTGAAGTATAATTCTTAGTCGGGCAAAAAGCCGGCCCTTTTCCTTGTTCAGACTCACATATCCTCTCTTCCATTAAACACATTGCACATCTGGGACTGATTTTATTCTCCATAGCACTGCCTCCATATTCTATATTAAATTCTTTCCGCTAATGCTCTTACGCAAAGGAAGCGACAAGCGGCGACCCGCTGGGTAAGACCTTTCACCGGAAATTGAACTTCTATTTTTGCAAGCGCAATCCCTCAGGTACAATGCTTCTTTCAAGAAGGTCAAACATACTCTGCACGAGAACAGCAAGCAAAGCAGCCGGGATCGCGCCTTCCAGTATGAGGCCGATGTCGTCAAGACGAATTCCGGTCAATATTGGCTGACCATATCCCCCTGCCCCGATGAGAGCTCCGAGCGTTGCAGTACCCACGTTAATAACCGCTGCTGTTTTAATACCGCTAAGAATGGAACGGGCCGCGAGCGGTAATTCCACATATCGCATCCTCTCCATACTCGTCAATCCAAGGGCGTTTGCCGATTCAATAAGATGCGACGGTATATCCTTAATCCCGCTGTTTGTATTGCGTATAATAGGCAGAAGGCTGTATAAGAACAAGGCCACCATTGCAGGGCCTGCTCCTATGCCCATTAAAGGGATCATAAAAACAAGAATAGCCAGCGAAGGAATTGTCTGAATAATGCCTGCTGTTGAAAGAATAGCCTGGCCGGCTTTCTGGTACCTCACTGAAAGAATGCCCAGTGGTATTGAGATCAGTATTGCAGCGGAAAGAGATATCAGCACCAGCAGGATATGATCCTTTGTATGCATGGCCAGGCGCTCCCAGAAATTATCGGTATCTGCTTTCGTGTTAAAATGAAATTCTTTATTCAAAAAATTCGCGGCAACGCGGGCTGCGGGTATCTTATCGAGCTTGGCGCTGACATTCATATTTATCATCTTCTCATCTGTGATCCTGTTCTTTAAGCGCGAAAGGGAAGCAACAAACCCTGGCGCCTGTTCATTCAATTCGGAACGGTAGAGGTATAACGCGTTGTATTCGGGAAAGTGCTTCAGGTCGTCTTCAAGAACGAAAAGGTCATAATAAGCGATCTCTGCGTCTGTAGAGTATAGATCCATTACCTGAATCGAGCCTCCGGTTAGCCCGCGGTAAGCCAGATCATGAGAAAGCCCCCGGACAAACTTCTGGCGCAGCCTGTATACCCTGCGTAATAATGGCCAGCCGTCTCCGCGGTCCATGAACTCGTTGCTGAAACCAAATGCCAGGTCAGGGTATTTCTTTAAATCCGAAATTCTGGTAATGCCGAGTTCGTGTGCCCGCTTTTTCAGCATTCCCAGGGCATAGGTATTATTAAATCCCAGGGGGCTTACCACGGAAATGCCGATGCTGTTCAAATATCTTTCTGTTTTACTGAAATTTTTTAACTTCTTTCCT